>VBKJ01000142.1 GCA_005879795.1 Deltaproteobacteria bacterium | reverse complement strand
CGGTGGTGCAGGCGGTACCGTCGCCGCAGTCCGCGGCCGTCGCGCACAGCACGCAGCCGGGGATGGTGGCGTGCCCGCACGCGCCGGCGTCGCAGGTGTCGGTGGTGCAGGCGTTGCCGTCGTTGCAGTCCGTGGCCGTCGCGCACCCCACGCAGCCGGGGATGGTGGCGTGGGTGCAGGCGCCGGCATCGCAGCTGTCGGTGGTGCAGGCGCTGCCGTCGTTGCAGTCGGCCGCCGTCGCGCACGGCACGCAGCCGGGGATGGGCGCGTGCGCGCAGGCGCCGGCATCGCAGGTGTCGGTGGTGCAGGCGTTGCCGTCGCCGCAGTCGGCGGCGGTGGTGCAGGGGACGCAGCCGGGGATGGTCGTGTGCGCGCAGGCGCCGGCGTCGCAGGTGTCGGTGCTGCAGGCGTTGCCGTCGTCGCAGTCCGCGGCGGTGATGCAGGAGACACAGCCGGGGATGGGGTCGTGCGCGCAGGCGCCGGCATCGCACGTGTCGGTGGTACAGGCGTTGCCGTCGTTGCAGTCCGCGGCGGTGGTGCAGGGGACGCAGCCGGGGATGGGGTCGTGCGTGCAGCCACTCTGCGGGTCGCAGCCGTCGACCGTGCAGGCGTTGCCGTCATCGCAGCTGGGCGGCGTGCCGGGCTGGCAGCCGGCGGCTCCGCCGCACGTCTCGGCTCCGTTGCACGGGTTACCGTCGTCGCAGAGCGCCGACCCGCCCTCGTCGATTTGGCCGTCGCAGTTATTGTCCACGCCGTCGCACACTTCCGCGTTTGCGCGCTGGATGTGCAGCACGGCGCTGCCGGTCGTCGGCATGGCGTTAACGGCGGACGCGGTCGCCACGTCCGTGTAGTCACTGTCGACGCAGCCGGGCCTCGCGTCACCCATCACCTGGATGGTCAAGGTGGCGCCGGGGAGCAGGCTCGGCACCTTCACCTCGAGCGGGTTCGTCTGCGTTTCCGTTGCCGTCACGCTCGGGTCATCCGAGAAGACCCGGACCATGACGTTGCTCAGGTAGGGCGGGAAGGCACTGTTGTCGATGATGATACCCTTGGCGGCTCCGACCCCGTCGTTGTGCACGGCGATGGTGAACTCGACCGGGGTGGTCACGTTCACCGGGACCTGATCGGGCCTGATCGTCACGTCGACCGACAGGGTGGCTGCGGGGATGAACGTGCAGTTCAGATGGCCCTTGTTGTAGTTGTTGGGGTCCGTCGCGGTGGCGGGGAAGAAGAGCGAGCGGTCGAGGTCGGCGGCGCTCGCGATGAGGCCATTCGTGACCATCACCGAGACCGGGAACGCAAATTCCACGAAGTAGTCCGCGTCGCCGTCGAAGTACGACCCGTCGGTGGTGGAGACGATGCGCGCGAGCGGGGTCGTGTTGGCCGTCGACGCCAGGTGGTAGTCCTGTGAGAAGAGCTGCACCTCCGAGCCGTCGCGGAAGAGCGGGGAGAAGCTGATGTCCTGGGCGATCGTGTTCTTCCAGATCTCGATGGTGTTCGTCTTCCCGTTGAGCGAGAGCTGGTACTGGTACTGGAACGGATCACCCGACGGCACCTGCATGAGCGCGGTCCAGGAGTACTGGACGAACGTACTCGGGTCCGCGTCCATGCGGTAGCGGAGGTAGAGAAAGCCGTCGTCGTGGGCGAGGTAGGCGGGGGAGAAGGTCGCGTCGCCCGCGAAGTCGACGGCGGCTGGGCTCGTGTGCGAGATCAGGTCCCGGTTGTCGCAGGTGAGCGGGATCCAGGCGACGGCGTCGAAGTTCGGACTGGACGCGCTGGCCGTGTCCGGACTGACCGCGCTGGCCGTCGCCGCCTGTGCGGCCAGCATGGCCAGTAGACCCAGCATCGCCGCGCGGGGCCGCGCTCCACGAGATGACGTCGTTTCGCTCATCATTGACCCTTCCCCTCGTCGTGCGTTCGAAAGCCTTCACGAGCGTCACCTGTGCGACGCTCGCGCACCGCTTGTTCAAGATGTGTGCCGCGGTGGCGCGCCCCGCACGCCGGCCGGCAGGCGGCGCTGGCGCGACCGCCTGGTCGCGCCCTCTATCTGCGCAGAAAGTCAGTGAGTGAGCGCGGTCGCGCCGGAGGGCGCCGCGGCCGGTGGGGTGGGGTCGGCAGCAGCAGGCAGGTGGCGCGCACGGGGCTCGCGCATCAGGTCCACACGGCGAGTGCGGAGGCGGAGATCATCCATCGGACGGTGGAGCCCAGGCATGCGGCTTGCGGCTCTGCAAGACACGCGAGCCTGCAAGGCACCGCTGCACGGGGGTCTCCAGGGCCCGTCGCGAGCTGGCACGGGTGCACGACGGCGAGGGTTCGACGTCCCGCGCCGGAGTGCCCAGCAGGCCGACCGGCGCCCGCGCTCAGCCTCGCTGGTCGACCGGCTCTGGCGATGCGACTCCCGCTCGGCAGGAACCTCACGGAGCGAGCTGACGCTCGGGATGGCCTCGTGCGGACGTGCGCGGCCCGCCTGGGCGTGCGGTCCCCCCGGGTTCGCGGCTGCAGCACCTGCTATGGACTCGCCACCCGGGCGAGCACGCGCCGCAAGGGGCTTCCCATAGGCTTCGCGAGCGTGTTAAGGCACCGCGCGAGGGAGCCGGTCCGACTCCGGGCCAGATGGCGAACTGAAGAAGCAAGCCAGCATATGCCCCGGAAGCAAACGATGAAGGAGAGAGAGTTGCAGTTGGAGATCGAGGACCTCGAGGAGCGCGTTGCACCATCAGCGATCGGCAACCCGGTGCCCGCCGGAGCCACTCCGCAGCCGAGCGGCGGCGGACGACGACAACCCGCCGCCGAACGGAGCCGGGCCACAGCCACGCTGACGGATTGACCCGCGCCGCGGGCCCGAGTCGGCCCGGCCCCTCACGACGCTCGGTTTGGTGCGCAGGTGCACCACCGGCCGTCGGCTCCCGGCTCCGGGTCCAGAGTGGCAGCGGCCTTGGAAACGCGACCGCCCGGCACCTTCGCCGTCGCCCGCGTTTGACACCCCCCGGCCCCGCCGCCATCATCCGCGCGCCGCGATGCGCATCCACCTGATCTCGCCGACGCACTACCGGCGCGACGGATCCCTCCACAAGACGACGCGCTACTGGACGAGCGGCATCACCCTGCCCTACCTGAAGGCCCTCACGCCGCCGCCGCACGAGGTCTCGTTCACCGACGAGCTGATGACCGACCTCGACCTCGCGCGTGTCGAGCGCGAGGCGGACGTGGTCGGGTTGACCGCCATGGGCCCACAGATCCGCCGCGCCTTCGATCTCGCGGATCACTTCCGCGCGCGCGGCAAGAAGGTCGTCCTCGGCGGGACGTGGGTGTCGCTCGTCCCCGAGGAGTCGCTCCGGCACGCCGACGCCGTGGTTGCGGGCGAGGCGGAGTACGTGTGGCGGGACGTGCTCGCCGACCTCGCGGCCGGGCGGTCGCGCGGCATCTATCGCGCCGAGCGCTGGCACGACCTGACGAACCTCCCCGGCATCGACTGGTGGAGCCTGCCGCTGCTCAAGGTCGACGCCTTCCGCGCCAGCTGGCTCTACCGCATGTACTTCTTCTGGCCGATCTTCTTCTCGCGCGGTTGCCCGCACCCGTGCGAGTACTGCGCCGTCCAGACCTACTACAGCCGGAGCTTCCGCACCCGCCCGGTCGACGACGTGATCGAGGACGTGCGGCAGCTGCGCGCCCTCGGCGCGCGCCGCCTGCTCTTCCTCGACGACAACCCGATCGCCCGCCCCGAGGAGGCCAAGGAGCTCTTCCGGCGCCTCATCGCCTTCAAGGTCCAGTGGGTGAGCCAGGCGACGATCAACGTGGCGCGCGACCCGGAGCTGCTCGACCTGGTGGCGCGCTCGGGCGCCCGCGTCCTCTCGATTGGCTTCGAGAGTCTCTCCGAGGAGAGCCTCGCCGCGGTCGCCAAGACCTTCAACCGCCCGCGCCGCTTCACGGAGGACATCGCGAAGCTCCGCGCGCGGGGCATCCAGGTGATCGCGCTCGTCATGGTGGGGCTCGACGGCGACACGCCGGAGTCCTTCGCGGCGACGCTACGCTGGCTCGAGGAGAACAAGATCGGCTTCCTGAAGCTCTTCACGCCCGCCCCGTACCCCGGCACCAAGTTCCACGCCGACATGCTCGCCGCGGGCCGCCTCCTCGACGGCGACTGGGGCCACTACGACTACGGCAGCGCGGTCGTGCGCCCGCTTCACATGACGGCCGGGCAGATGCTCGACGGCTTCCGGTACGTCTACTCGGGCTTCTACTCGGTGCGCAGCATGCTGCGGCGCTTCGTGCCCCCGCCGCGGCGGAACCTGCTCGAGACGCTCGCGATGGTGGTCGCGAACGCCAAAGTGAACGGTTACCTGCGGCGGAACCCGGAGGCCTGGGGGACGATCTCGTAGGGCGCGACGGCGGAGCCCTGCGATTTACCCCCGAGTGGTCGGCGACAGAGAACGACCAGCGACCGGCGATACCCCGCGCGCGCCTACGCGCTACAGGCAATCCGCCTCTCGGAGCTCCAGGCGCCCAGGGTCATTACACCCAGGATCATCGGCACCGGGAGCAGCTCGCGCCGGAGGGGATCCAGGCACAGCCCGAGCGACTCGAGCGTGAAGGCACCGAGGAGCAGCGCATCCTCAGGCTCCCCGAAGACGACGTCGGCGCCGCCTACCCGGTCCCCGTAGCGAAAGAAGGCCACCCCCTTCTTGCGGACGATCCGCGTCCCGTTGGCCAGGCGGAACTCCTGCTCCGCCAGGGGCCGAACGCCGAGCCGGCCGAGGACTTCCGCGGGAACCACCGAGTAGATGGCGCCCGAATCCACGAGGAAGTCGAGCTCCTCGGTGATCTCGGGGTTGGCCACGTTCCCGACCCGCAGCCGCATGGTGGTGAGCCCCATGGGCGCAGCATAGCGGCGCGAATCGCCCCCTGCCAGACACATCCACCTCTTCGACCGGAATACTCCGCGCGAGCCGCCGCTACCTCCGCCGCAGCCCCGCCGCTCGCGGTACCACCTCGTCGGCGGCGCACGCGCCCGCCGCCGGCGTGCCCCACACGTCCTCGAACATGAGCCACTGCGCGGGCACCTCGCGCACAAGCCGTTCGTACGCGCCCACCGTGGCGCCGAGCGCCGCCACGCTCTCGGCCGGCGTCTTCGGGTCGAAGCGCCCGACGACACGGATCTCGTAGCGCCGGATGCCGGTGCGGACGGCGAACACGGGCACGATGGGCGCCCCCGCCACCCGCGCCACCGCGAACGGCCCCAGCTGGAAGCGCGCCGGGCAGCCGCAGAACTCGACCTCGTGGCTCCCGGGCATCGGGCCCCACGGCTCGATCTGCATGCCGACGATCTCGTCGCGGCGGAGCGCTTGCAGGATGGGGAGCCCGGTGAAGACGGAGCGGTCGGAGTAGATCACCCGGAAGCCGTGCCGCGAGCGGATCGCGTGCATGAAGTCGCGCACGGTCGGGTTGGGCTCGCGGGCGACCACCATGCTGACCGGACGTCCGAGCCCGGAGAGGTGCCGCGCCGCCACCTCCCAGGAGCCGAAGTGGCCGGTCAGCACGACGAGGCCGCGGTGCTCGGCGAGCGCGCCGTCGAAGATCTCCGCGCCGACGACGTGGAGCTCGAGCGGGCGCGGGCGCGGGCCCCACTGTTCCATGGCCTCGGTGACCGAGCGCGCGAACTCCGCGAACACGCGGTAGGCATGCCAGCGCTCGCGCAGCCAGCCACTCGGCCCGCGGACCGACCCACGGATCTGGCGCTGGTTGGCGAGCACCGCCGCTCGCTGGGCCCGCGCGATCGCGAAGATGATGGCCGCGATCACCGGCGGGGAGCCGCGCTTCCACCACTCCGGGCCGTAGACGCAGCCGAGCTCCGCGAAGCGGCGCCACGCCGCGCCGTCGAAGCGCAGCGTGGCGCGGAGCGTCTTCCAGTCCATGGCGCGCCGGCTTTAGCGGAGCGGCCGCGCGCGGGCAAGGGGCGGCCGCGTCTGTGAACGCTCAGCGCGGCGGCTTCAGCGTGATGCGGCCCTCGGCGCACAGCTCGCCGTCGACCAGCACACGGCCGCGCAGCAGGATCGCGCCGCCGAAGTTGCGCAGGATCTCCACCTCGACGCGCAGCTCGTCGCCGACACGCACCTCGCCCAGCATGCGGAAGTCGTCCACCGCGGCGAGGTAGCCGGCGGCCGGCGCGCGCTGCGCAGCCAGGAGCGCGCCCCCGCCCTGCGCGAGCGCCTCGATCACGAAGGCGGCGGGCAGCCGCCCGTCACGTCCGACGCACGGGTCCGCCGCGCTCACCAGCTTCGAGAACGCTCCCGTCCGCTCGCCGATCTCGAGCACGCGGTCGAGGAGCAGGAAGGGCGTCCCGTGGGGCAGGCGCGGGACGGGATCGAAGGACGCTTTCACACGGCCTCCAGACGAAGCGGCCGGCAGAGCCCGCCGCGGGCGAGACCGTCCACAGCCGCGACCCGCACGGCGCGCGGCCGCGCCGCGCCCGTCACCACGTCGAGGCCCGCGCGTGCCGAGAGCACGAGCCCGCAGGTGGGCGGCACGAGGCCGGTCGAGACGGCGAGCGCGGCGGCGGCCGCCGCGAGCGCCCCCGCGGCGCCGAAGTCGCCGAGGGCGCCGCGCACGGCGGTGACCGTCACGCGCCGCCCGCCGAGCGCGCGCGCGAGCGCCGCCGCCTCGAGCGCGTCCAGCTCGGGACGGCCGCTCGCGGCGGCGAATACGACGTCGGCATCGCTCACCGTGCGTGCGAGCCCCTCGGCCAGCGGCACCGGGTCGCGCGCCCAGCCGTGCACCGGCGCAGGTACTGCGAAGCCGGGCGGAGCGACCAGCCGGGCGCGGATGCGTGCGCCGCGCGCGCGGGCGCGCGCGAGCGGCTCGAGGACGAGCACCGCGGCGCCCTCGCCGGGGCACGCGCCGTCGGCCGCCGGGTCGAGCGGACGCGGCACGCCGCACGCGACCACCCGCCCCTCGCGCAGCACCTGGTGGAGCACTGCGCCGAGCTCGTCGGCACCGCCGGCGAGGCAGACGTCCACCCCGCCCTCGGCCACCTGCTCGGCGCCCCACGCGATCGCCGCCTCGCCCGAGGCCTCCGCGGCGGAGAGCATCGCGGTCGGCCCGGTGATGCCGAGCTCGATCGAGGCGTAGCTGAGCGGCGCGTTGAAGACCAGGTTCGGGAAGAGGAGCGGGTTGCCGCCCCCCCGCGTGAAGAGCCGGTCGAGGAAGGCTCCCGTCTCCTGCAGGTTGCCCCACGCCGAGCCGAGGCCGAGCCCGGTGCGCGCCGGCTCGAGCGCCGCGAGGCCGGCGTCGGCGAGCGCCAGGCGGCAGGCCGCCAGCAGCATGAGCGACACCCAGTCGATGCGCCGGCCGATCGCGGTCGTCACCAGCTCCCGCGGCTCGAGCGGCGGCACCTCGCCACCGAGCGCCACGCCGCGCGGCACCTCGAAGCGGCGGATCGGGCGGAGGCCGCACGTGCCCGCCACGAGGCCGCGCCAGAAGGGCTCGACCCCGTGCCCGAACGGGCTCACCACCCCGATGCCGGTCACCGCGACGTCCGTCATCGCCCCTCCGCCCGCCCGAGGACGAGGGTCACGTTGTGGCCGCCGAAGCCGTAGGACGAGGTGAGCGCGGCGCCGAGCGGCACGCGCCGGCCGGGCGTGCGCACCAGATCCAGGTCGGCCCACGCCGGGTCCGGCTCGCGCAGGCCGACGGTGGGCGGGACGATCCCCTCGTCGAGCGCCACCACCGTGACCGCCGCCTCGATCGCGCCCGCCGCACCCAGGCAGTGGCCGACCTGCGACTTGGTCGAGCTCAGGGGAACGCGTGCCAGGCGCGACCCGAAGACGGCGCGCAGCACGCCCACCTCCATCGCGTCGTTCTGCGGCGTGCCGGTGCCGTGCGCGTTCACGTAGTCGATCGCCTCGGGCGGGAGCCCCGCGGCCGCGAGCGCCGCCCGCAGGGCGGCGAGCGCGCCCCGGCCCTCGGGATGCGGCGCGGTCGGATGGTGCGCATCCGTTGCGGTGCCGTGGCCGAGGAGGGCGGCGTGGGCGCGGGCGCCGCGGGCGCGGGCGTGCTCCGCGTCCTCCAGCACCAGCGCGGCCGCGCCCTCGCCGAGCGAGAGGCCGCGCCGGTGGCGGTCGAAGGGCCGGCAGCGGTCCAGGTCGAGCGCCTGGAGGGCGTCGAAACCGGCGTAGGTGAGCCGGCAGAGGCCGTCGGTCCCGAGCGCGAGCGCGACCCGCGCCTCGCCCCGTCGGATCGAGTCGGCGGCGAGGGCCACCGCGAGCGCGCTCGACGAGCACGCGGTCGAGAGCGTCACCTGCGGGCCGTAGAAGCCGAGCGCCTGGCTCACCGCCGCCGCCGTGGTCGAGAGCGGCGTCCCCAACAGGCGCGAGAGCCGGAAGCGCCGCTCCTCGCCCGCCCGGCGCCGCCGGTAGACTTCCTCGGTCTCGAACATGCCGCCCGTGGTCGCCCCGACCGCGAGCGCCGCCCTCCGCCGGAGACCCGCGTCGAGGCCGGCCGCGCCGCAGGCCTCGGCCGCGGCGGCGAGCGCGAACCGGTCCGGCCGCGAGAGGCGGCGCGTCGTGGCGAGCGGCAGCGCGGCCACCGCGGCCGGCACCGCCTCGGGCACCTGCGCCGCGCTCCGGCAGCGGCCCCGGTAGGGGAAGAGCGTCAAGGGGCCGATGGCGCAGCGCCCGTCGACGAGCCCCGCCGCGAGCGCCGGCACGTCGCCCCCGAGCGCGCACACCACCCCGACCCCCGTGATCACGACCCGTCGGGGCACGCGCAGCTAGCCCGGCCGCTCGGCGAGGATGAAGTCGACGAGCGCGTCCACCGAGCCGAAGGCGCGCCGCCCGACCTCCTCGTCGGGGATCGAGACGTGGAAGCGATCCTCGACCAGCACCACCAGCTCGAGCGCGTCGATCGAGTCGAGGCCGAGCGTCTCGCCGAAAATGGGCGCATCGTCGGGGATGTCGCCCGGGGCGATCTGGAGCCGGAGCCCGGTGGCGAGGAGGTCCTTCACCTCGCGGCGGAGGCTGTCACGATCCATGGCCGCCCCTGTTTAGAGCATCGCGAGGCCGCCGTCCACGTGAAGCGTGGTCCCGGTGACGTAGGACGCGGCGGGCGAGGCGAGGAAGAGGATGGTGGCCGCGACCTCCTCGGGGCGGGCGAGGCGGCCGAGCGGAATCTGCCGCGCGAGCTCGTCGCGGCGCGCCGCGGCGCCGCCGGCCACGAGCCTGGTGTCGACGAGGCCCGGGGAGACCGCGTTCACCGTGATGCCGAAGCGCGCGACCTCGCGCGCCAGCGACTTCGTGAGCGCGACCAGCCCGCCCTTCGAGGCGGCGTAGCCCGACGCCCCCTCATGCCCGAGGAAGGCGGCGGGGGAGACCACGTTCACGATGCGCCCGCCGCGGGCGGCGATCATGGCGCGCAGCGCGGCGCGGGCACACAGGTAGGCGCCCTTCAAGTTCGTCTCGATGACGCGGTCCCAGGCTTCCTCGGTGACCAGCATGAGGGGCGCGTCGTGGGTGACGGCGGCGTTGTTGACCAGGATGTCCGGCGCGCCGCCAAACCCCTCGCGCAACTCGGCGAAGAGGCGGGCCACCGCCTCGGCGTCGGCCACGTCGGCGCGCGCGGCATGCGCCGCCACACCCGTGGCGCGGAGCGCGGCGAGCGTCTCCGCCGCCTCGGCCTCGTCCTCGGCGCGCGAGTAGTTGAAGGCGACCGCCGCGCCTGCGCGCGCGAACGCCTCGGCGGTGGCGCGCCCGATGCCGCGCGAGCCGCCGGTGACCAGCACGCACCGGCCGGCGAAGCTCACGCCCCATCCCCCGCGCGCGCCACCAGTGCGGCCACGTGCCCGCTCGCGCACACGTCGAGGACGAGGAGCGCGCCCTCGCGCGGCGCCGCGGCCAGCGCGGCGAGCAGGCCGAGGGTGCCGGCCGCGCCGAAGGTCTCGCCGAGGGTATCCTTCGGGCGGACGATCGTCCGCGGCTCGAGGCCGCCGAGCGCCGGCCGCTCCAGCCCCGCGAGCGCCGGCGGCGCCGCCGAGACCACCACGCGGACCTCGGAGGGCAGGAGCCCGGCCTCCTCCAGCGCCGTCGCGACCGCGGCCGCGAGCCCGGCGCCGGCCCCCTCCCCCGCCGGGTCCGGCTCGAAGCCGGCGCCGACTCCCTCGACGGTGCCGAGGACGGCGCGGCCGCGCGCGCGCTCCGCATGCTCGAGCACGACGAGCGCCGCCCCCTCGGCGGGCGCGCGCCCGCAATCGAGACCGCCGGCGGCGAGCCAGCGGCGGAGGTCGTCGTCGAGCGCGTCGGCCCCGCCCGCCACGACCGCGTCGGCGTGGCCCGCGCGCACCAGGTCGGCGGCATGCCCGAGGGCCACGAGGCCCGACGCCGCGCCGGCCGTGAGCGTCACCGACGGCCCGCCCAGCCGGTACGCGATCGCGAGCTCGCCGGCGGCGGCGTTCGACACCGTGGCCGCGAACAGACGCGGGCTCGCGGCCGCGGGGCCACCCTCGAGCAGCCGCCGCTCGTAGGCGGCGTTGGTGAGGAAGCACCCGAATGCCGTGCCGAGCACGACGCCGAGCCGCGGCCGGGGCTCTCCGTCGGTCGCATCGAGACCGGCCGCCACGAGTGCGCGCCCCGCCGCGGCGAGCACGAGCTGGGTCACGCGCTCCGCGCGTGCCGCGCGCGCCCGCACCGCCTCGGGGAGCGCGTCGAGCGAGACGTCCCGCGACGTCACCGCGCCCGCGCCGGTGATGGCGACCGGGTCCCTCATGCGCGGCCGAGCACGAGCGCGGCGTTGGTCCCCGCGAATCCGGAGGAGCTGGAGACCGCGACCTCGACGGCGCGCGCGCGGGCCGTCCCCTTGACGAGATCCAGACCGTCGCACGCGGGATCGGGTGTGGCGAGCCCCGCGGTGGGCGGAATCCGGCCCTCCGCCAGCACCCGCGCGCACACGATCGCCTCGAAGGCGCCCGCGGCGCCCAGGGTGTGGCCGATCGCCCCCTTGATCGAGTTGACGGGGACCGTCCGGCGGCCGAAGACGCGCGTGATCGCCGCCGCCTCCATAGCGTCGTTGTAGGGCGTGCCGGTGCCGTGCGCCGAAACGAGGCCGACGGCAGCGGGCGGCGTCGCGGCGCCGGCCAGGGCCGCCCGGAGCGCGCGCACCGCGCCGCCGCCCTCGCGGTCGGGCGCCGTCATGTGCGTGGCGTCGCCCGCGGCACCGACGCCGAGCACGCGGGCGCGCACACGGGCCCCGCGCCGGGCGGCGTGGGTGGCGTCCTCCACCACCACGATCGCGCCCCCTTCGCCGAGGACGAGGCCCCGCCGGGCGGCGTCGAAGGGGCGCGCCACGTCGGCCGTCGCCCTCAGGCAGTTGAAGCCCGACACGACGAAGCGGCAGAGGAGGTCCGCCCCGCCGGCGAGCACGACGTCGGCGCGCCCGGTCCGTACCCAGTGCGCGGCGAGCGCGATCGCGTGCGTGCCGGACGCGCACGCGAGCTGCGCCGTGGCGACCGGCCCGCGGCAAGCGAGCGTGCGGGCCAGGCGAACCGCGGGTCCGTAGTACGGGATCGCCCCGAGACCCGCCGGCAGCGGCTCGCCGCCCGCCATCCAGCGCTCGAAGAGCTGCATGCCCCCGAGCGTGGTGCCGAGCGCGACGGCCACCCGGCGGGCGTCGAGCCCGCGCGGGTCGAGCGCGGCATCCGCCAGCGCCTCGGTGGCCGCCGCGAGCGCGAGGGCGCCCGCCCGGTCGGGGTCCGTGCGGGCGACGTCGCGTACCTCCGCCGCCGAGCGCGGGGTGAGATCGTCGGCCGGGAAGCCGCGGATCGGCGCGATGGCCGTGTGGCCGGCGAGGAGGCCGTCCCACAGCGCACGCACGCCAACGCCGAGCGGAGAAACCGCTCCGCAGCCGGTGATCACCGCCGCGCGACTGGACACGAACCGGGCGGACTATTTCACGCCCGCCGCGCCAGGGTCAACGCGACTCAGCTTCCGCCGAGCGGGCGCTCCTCGACCGAACGCGTGTCGGCGGTGGTGCTCGTCCCGGCCGGCGTGCCGCTGAAGGCGATCGGCTCCTGGCCCTGCAGCATGCCCGGCGTCACGACGTAGGTGCCGCCCATGGTCGTCACCCACACCGTCTCCGCCGTCTGCAGGTCACCAGCCGTCAGCGCGAACGCGAGCCCGCCGGTCAGGCCGCCGAGCGTCGCGTAACACAGCTTCGCCGGCATGTAGACGACGTTGCTGAGCACGGTGAGCGAGCCCCAGCCGGCGTCTTCGAGGTAGCCGGCCTCAGCCGGCTGTGCGGTGGCGAGCGCGGTGAGCACCGCAAGCGCCCCGAGCGAACCCCTCCACCCCTTCATGACCCTCCTCCTTCGGACCGCGTGGTCCGTTGCCGTCCTCTCCTACCTGATCACGCGGCCCGATGCCACTCGGCTGGACCACGCCGTTCCCATCGCCGACGCCACGGCCTCCTAGCGCTCGACGGCCACTGGCTCGCGCGGCGTGTACGCGAGCTGGGCCACGACCGCGACCAGCTTCGCCGGGTCGACGGGCTTGCCGAGATGCGCCTGGAAGCCGGCGGCAAGGGCGCGAGCGCACTCCGTCGTGCCGGCATACGCGCTCAACGCGGCGGCGGGCAGGCGGGCACCGTGTGGCCGCCCCCGCGCCCGGCCGAGGAGCGCGTAGCCGTCCATACCCGGCATCGCGATGTCGCTGAGCAGCACGTCGGGCGCCTCCAGCTCCAGGCTCTCGACCGCCTCCGCGGCGGATCCGACCGCGCGCACGCTCGCCCCGGACTGCTCGAGGACCGCCACGACAGCCTCGCGGGCACTCGGGTCGTCGTCCACGAGCAGCACCCGCACGCCCCGCAGGACGAAGCTCGGGTGGAACTCCCCGCCGCAGAGCGCCGGCTGCTGTGCGACCTCAGGCGCCGCCTCCGAGGCTGGGGCGAGCGGCAGCTTGACGGTGAAGGTCGCTCCCTGGCCCTTGCCCTGGCTCTCGACCTCGATCGTGCCGTGGTGCACCTCGACGAGATCGCGGACGATCGCGAGCCCGAGACCCAGGCCGCCATGCGCCCGCGTGGATGTGCTGTCGCCCTGCCGGAAGGGCTCGAACACGTGCGGCAGGAAGTCGGGGGCGATCCCCTCGCCCTCGTCCTGGACGGAGAGGATGGCCTGCTCCTCGGCGCGCGCCAGCCGCAGGACGACACGGCCGCCCCGGGCGGAGAACTTGATCGCGTTCGAGAGGAGGTTCCACACGATCTGCTGGAGACGGGCCGGATCGCCCCGGACCTGCCCCCCGCCGAGCTCGAAGGCCTGCTCCAGCCGGACCTCCTTCGCCTCGGCCTCGGTGCGCACCGCATCGAGCGCCGTCTCGGCGACGGTCGCGGGATCGACCACCCGCATGTCGATGGCGAGCTTCCCCGCGGTGATGCGAGACACGTCCAGGAGGTCCTCGATGAGTCGCGCCTGCGTCATCGCGCTCCGCTCGATCGCCTCGAGCGCGCGTGCGGTCCGCTCCGCGTCGAGATTGCCGCTGCGGAGCAGGCTCGCCCACATGCGAATCGCGCCGAGCGGCGAGCGCAGCTCGTGCGACAGCGTCGCCATGAACTGGTCCTTCAGCCGGTTGGCCTCGCGCAGCTCGCGCGTGCGCTCCTCGACGATCTTCTCGAGCGCCTCGGCGTGCTGCTCGAGGAGCACGCGCCGCTCCTCGCGCTCGCGGCGCCCCTGACGCGCCTCGATGGCACGGGTCAGCGAGGCGATGAAGTAGTCCCGGTCGATCGGCTTCTGGATGAAATCGTAGGCCCCGCCGCGCAGGGCGAGCGTCGCCAGGTCGTCGTGACCGTGCCCGGTGATGAGCACCGTCGGGGTGTCCGGCCGGAGCTTCCCGATCTCCGCCAGCAGGGCGACGCCGTCCATACCGGGCATCTTGATGTCGGCGACGACCACATCGTAGTCGCTGGCGCTCAGGCGGCTCAGCGCGGCCGCCGCCGAGTCGCACTTGTCCACGTCCACGTCCTTCAACCGCAGCCGCACGGTGTCGGGAAGGGCCTTCAGCAACGCCGAGTCGTCGTCGACGATCAGTACGCGTTTCATGGTCACCCCGCCGGCTCGGCCGACTGCGTGGGCAGGGGCAGGCGCACCAGGAAGGTGGCGCCGTCGCCGGCGCTCGCACCCCTGACGACCGAGATCGTGCCCCCGTGGTCCTTGACGATGCCGTAGGCGATGGAGAGACCGAGCCCGGTGCCGGCTCCCACGTCCTTGGTGGTGAAGAACGGGTCGAAGATGCGCTCCTCCAGCCCCGCCGGGATGCCCGGGCCGGTGTCGTGGACGAGCAGGTCGACCGTGCCCTCGCCGACCGTCGACTCGACGTGAATGAGCTTCCGTGGAGCGTTCGCCACGGCGTCCCGGGCGTTGGTCAGGAGGTTGACGAGCACCTGCTCGAGCTGGATCGCGTTGCCGAGGACGACCGGATCTTCCGGGCAGAGGTCCAGGCGCACCTCGATCTGGCGCAGGCGGAGGTGCTCGTAGAGGAGAGAGAAGGAGCGTCGGACCACCCCGTTGATCAGTATGGGCTCGCGGCTGGCCGGCGCCACCCGCCCGAAGGTGCGGAGGTGCGAGATGATCGCCGTGGCCCTTCGCACCTCCTGCATGGCATTGCGCAGCTCATCCAGGAGGCGCTCCTGGTCGGCCGTTCGGAGCTCGATGTGGTCGATCGCATTTCCCACGAACAGGCCGACGTTGTTGAGGGGGTTGTTCAGCTCGTGGGCGATCCCGGTCGCGAGCTCGCCGACCGTGGCGAGCTTGCCCGCCTGCACGAGCTGCTCCTGCTTGGCGCGCAGCTCCTGCTCGCGGCGCTGGACCTCCTCGGTGGTCTCGCGCAGGTCGCCCATGATGTGGATCATGGCCTTGCGCCCATCCTCCAGCCGCTCATTGGACTGATGCACGTCCTGGAGGATGTGCAGCAGGGCGCGGCGCGAGTTGTCCAGCCGCTCGGCCTGCCGGATGACCCGGCGGCGATCCTGCTCGTAGTCGCCCAGGATGTGCAGCATGGCCTCGCGCTGCTGGCCGAGCCGCTGGTTCAGGTGGTTCATGTCGGCCATGATGTGGAGCAGCGCCCAACGGCGCTCCTCGCCCCGGCGGACGCGCTGCTCGAGCCCCCTCAGGTACTCGAGCAGGCGCGGCTCGCTCTCGAGGAGGCGCTCGATGCTCGTTGCCGGCGGAGGTTCCTGATCGGCCACGTTCGCGGACCCGGACACGGTCACGTCTGACTCTTCTCCGCCTTCATCCGTTCGAGCTGGTGGCGGAGCGATTCCACCTCCCTCTCCAGGGCGATCATCTTGAGCTCGCGGCCCACGACCACCTCCTCGAATTTCTCGAGGTCGAGGATCTTCTGCTGCAGCTCCGCCTGCGACGCCCGCAGGTCGCGCACGACGCGCTCGTAGGCCCGCATGTCGCGCAGGATGCCGATGACGCCGATCACCTTGCCACCGGCGTCCCGCAACCCCGAGGCGTTGAGCGTCGTCGGGATGACCTCTCCCGAGGCGCTGCGAGGGTTCAGGCGCGCGTTGCGGGTCGCGCCGCGCGCCACCACCTCCCGCAGCACGGCCGTGAACTCGCGCGTCTCCTCCGGGCCGATGAACCGGGACAGCGACTGCTCGAGCAGCTCGTCCGGCCGGAAGCCGAGGAGCTGCGAGACGGCTTCGTTGGCCTGCAGGATCTTGCCCTCCAGGTCGGAGACGAAGACCGGGTCCGGGGCGTTCTCGATGAGGCTCTCCGCGTACGCCCGAGCCTTGTCGAGCTCGCGCATGTCGCGCAGGATGCCGATCGTCCCGATCACCCTGCCCTCGACGTCGCGCAGCGCGGACGCGTTCAGGCTGGTCGGAATGACCTCGCCCGAGGCCGAGCGCGGGTGGAGCATCGCGTTGCGGGTGACGCCGCGCTCCACCACCTCGCGCAGCGCGGCCGTGAACTCGCGCGTCTCCTCCGGGCTGATGAAGCGCGCGAGCGACTGCTCGAGCAGCTCGTCCTCCCGGAAGCCGAGGAGCTCGGAGACGGCGTCGTTGGCCTGGAGGATCTTGCCCTCCAGGTCGGAGACGAAGACCGGGTCCGGGGCGTTCTTGATCAGGCTCTCGGCGTAGCGCCGCGCCTCGTCGACCTCACGCATGTCGCGCAGGATGCCGATCGCCCCGATCACCCTGCCCTCCGGACCGCGCAGGGCGGAGGCGTTCAGGCTAGTGGGAATGACCTCCCCGCTGGCGCTGCGGGAATTGAGCCGCGCGTTGCGCGTGACGCCGCGTTCCACCACCTCGCGGAGCGCAGCCGTGAACTCCCGCGACTCCTCCGGGCTGATGAAGCGCGAGAGCGACTGCTCGAGCAGCTCGTCCTGGCGGAAGCCGAGGAGCTCCGAGATCGCCTCGTTGGCCTGCAGGATGCGGCCCTCGAGGTCGGAGACGAACACGGGGTCGGGAGCGTTCGCGATGATGATGTTGGCGTCGAGCGCCCCGCGCGACCCGGCGTCGCCCTTCTTCGGCGCGCCCTGGGTGTTGGCCGGAGGCGTCCGCGCCGTGTCGCTGCCGTCCCGCCCGGGACTCAATGCACGTCGCGCGCGGAGCGATCCGCGCGGCTGACCCCTCCTGAGTTCCGGCATGCAAGCCCCGTCAGGGGTTAACTCCACTCACCATCATGTCACCGCGCCGCGGATCCCGCACTCACCTGTTTACGGGAAAAACCGCCTCCTGCATGCGGCAGCGATCGCCTCATTGCCGCTTCCGCCGCCCCGGATCCGGTCAGACGAACAACCCGGCCCCCGGCACTTCGCTCGTTCCGACGTGGGTATTGACGGAAACGATCCCCGGACTATCCGCTCGCTCATGGCCGTGCTTCTCGCTCCCGACGCGCGGGCAGATGCCCCGGGGCCCGCCCCGGGACCCGTACCCCTGGGAAACCGGTCAATGTCATCCCGAGGGCGGCGTGCCATCGGGGGCTCAAAAAAGGGAGGGAATGACGGTGCGTAAGCTCATGATGTTGGTACCCCTCACGGTCGCCGGACTCGTGCTCATCGCGGCTCATCCGGCGGCGGCGCAGTCCGGGGCCGCGTGCCAGCTCGCTGGCACGGCGAACATCACGCCCGGTCTCAGCAACACGGATCAGAGCTTCAGCTTCACGTTCGGCGGCACGCTGAGCGGCTGCCAGTCGAACGACCCCAGCGCTCCGGCGCAGGGAACCGTCAGCGTCGGTCAGACGATCGTCGTCAACGGGCTCACGGCACAGGAGCCACCGGCCACCGGCAGCGGCTCGTGCGCGAGCAGCAACGGCGCGGGCGTCGCCATCACCGCCTGGAACGACGGCACGACCACGGTCCTCAGCTTCACCACGCAGGCGGTCACCGGCGCGGTGAACCTCCAGGGCAACGTCGTGGCCAGCGTGACCCTGCCGGTGGTGAACCCCCAGCCGGGCCAGCCGAGCACGGTGACCGTCACCACGACGCGCTACGCGGGGGATCAGGCCCAGGGCGCGGTCACGTTCCAGGCCGACCCCACACAGTGCGCGGGCTCGGGCGTGACCTCGGCGGCGGTGAGCGGGGCGGTGGGCGTGGGCAGGGCGCAGTGACGAGGGCGGGGGACGGGGGAGACAGCGCCCCCGTCCCCCGCTCGAGTCTCTAGGGCTTGACGACCGGCTTGCCCGCGGCCTTCCAGCCCTTCAGGCCATCCACCATGACGCTGACGTCCACGTAGCCGGCTCGGACCGCCCGACGGGCAGCCTCGTGCGAGGCCCTTCAATGCGAGTCGGCGCAGTAGAACACGAGCGGCGCATCCTTGCGGGACGGCAGCTCCTTGTCGACGTCGTACGCCTTGTGGCTCGAGAGGAGGGTCGCGCCCGGGATGGCCCCCTCCTTCGCCCGGAAGTCGGAGCCATTCGCATCCAGCACCGTGACCGCTCGTTCGCTCGTGCCGAGCATGGCGACGAGATCGTCGATGTGGATCAGCCTAAAACCATCGTCGCCACCAGGCCCGCAGCCGACGACGGCCGAGAGAAGGAACACGACGGCGGGAAGACGCCGGAGCGTTCTCACGCCCGACCTCTACCGACAGGGCGACGAGCGCTCAAGCGTGGCGTCACGCGCTCCCCGCCCGCCCTACTCCGTGCGCACGACCCCTTCCTCGGGGAGCAGGCCGAGGAGGTGGGCGAGCGCCCGCTCGACGTAGGCCTCGTCCTTCGACTCGAGCGTCAGCTTGACCGCGAACTCCGGGTCGCCGATCTTCGGGTACGAGCCGAGCAGCAGCTCGGGGAACGCCGCCAGGGTCGCGTTCAGGTGCTCGGCGATCGCCCCTTCGCCCTCGCGCGTGTAGACGACGCGCAGGAAGTAGGGCGAGACGGCGAAGCGTTCGCGCAGGGCCTGGAACTTCTGCTCCAGGATCTCCGGGATGCCGGGCAGGATGTAGATGTTCTCGCACTTGATGGTCGGAAAGCCGAGCCGGCCGTCGACGATCAGCTCGGCGCCCTCCGGGACCTCCGACATCTTGAGCCGCGCCTCGTTCACCTTGTCGCGGAAGTACTCGCGGATCTTGTCCGCGATGGCGGGGTGACGGATGACCTTTCGATTGAGCCCGCGCGCCACGCCCTCCATGGTGACGTCGTCGTGGGTGGGACCGACGCCCCCCGAGGTGAAGACCAGGTCGTAGTCGCGGTGGAACTGGGCTACGGCGGTCGCGATCTCGTCGAGCTCGTCCGGGATGGTGAGAATGCGGCGGACGGAGACCCCGAGCGCGCGGAGCTCACGCGTCAGAAACGGGGAGTTGGTGTCGACGACCTTGCCCGAGAGGATCTCGTTGCCGATGACGAGGATGCCCGCGGTGCGGTCCACGGCGAGCCTCTTACACCGAGATCGCGTCCTTGCGGAAGTCGCTGGTGCCGATGCGGACGTTGACGAGCGCCGGCTTGCCGGCGCCGAGCGCCCGCTCGAGCGCGGGGCGGATCTGCTCCGGCCGCTCGACCCACTCGCCATGCCCGCCGAGCGCCTCGATCATGAGATCGTAGCGACTGGGGGCGAGCCGGCACGCGGGCGTGCGGTCGGGGCCGTACATCTGCACCTGGCCGCGCAGGATCTGGGTCCACGCCGCGTCGTTGCCGATCACGCCCACGATGTTGATCTTCTGCCGGATGCAGGCCTCGAACTCCATCATGTTGAGGCCGAAGGCGCCGTCGCCGTACATGATGATGACGTCGCTCCTGGGCGAGGCGAGCTTGGCCGCCATGGCGTAGCCGGGGCCGGCGCCGAGCGTGCCGAGCGGCCCCGCGTCGAGCCAGTGGCCGAAGCCGCGCGGACGGAGGACGTTGGCGGCCGAGCCGACGAAGTCTCCGCCGTCGCCGATCACGATGGTGGCGGGCGTGAGCAGCCGGTCCACCTCGGCGCACAGGCGGAGCGGGTTGACGGGCGTCTCGTCCGCGGTGAGCTGCGGGGCGAGCGCCTCCCACTTCTTCCTCTCGAGCGCGCGCAGCTCGCCGAGCCAGCCGCGCGACAGCTCGGGCGTCCAGCGCGCGGCGCGGGCGCAGGCGGTGAGCGCCTCCATCACCAGGCCCGTGTCGCCGATGATGCCGACGTCGCAGCCGCGGTTCTTGCCCAGCTCGCGCCCGTCCAGGTCGACGTGGATCAGCCTGGCCGCCTCGTTGATGTGCGAGCTGCGGCCGTAGCCCAGGCGGAAGTCGAGGGGCGTACCGAAGATGAGGACCACGTCGGCGCGCTTGAGGGCGTCCTTGCGCGTGTGCAGGAACCAGTGCGGGTCCTCGGGGTCGAGGGAGCCGCGCGCCTGGCCGTTCACGTAGATCGGCATGGCGAAGGTGCGCACGAACTCGGGGTACGCCTCGCGCCGGCGCGACCAGAAGAGCTGGCTCCCGACCAGGCAGACCGGGCGCTGCGCCCCGCGGAGCAGCTCGAAGGCGCGCTCCACGTAGCGCGGATCGGGGGCGATGCCCGCCTCGGTGCGCGACTGCTCCGGCACCACGACTTCGCTGTCCTCGACGTTGTCGAAGAGCAGGTCGAGCGGCATCTCGAGGAAGACGGGGCCGGGCACGTTGGTCGTCGCGACCCGGAAGGCGGAGGCGACGTACTCACCCAGGCGACGGGCGTGCGGCACGGAGACGGCCCACTTGGTGATCGGCTTCATCAGGTCGACGTGCGCCATGTCCTGGAGCCCGCCCATGTCCTGGAAGAAGCGCGGTGCCTGGCCGCCGATCACCAGCATCGGGATGTTGGCGCGCCAGGCAGTGGCGACGCCGGTCACGGCGTCGGTCAGCCCCGGGCCGGCGGTGACGATCGCCACCCCCGGCCGTCCGGTGACGCGCGCCCAGCCGTCGGCGGCGTGCGCCGCCGACTGCTCGTGGCGCACGTCGATGACGCCGATGCCCTCGTCGAGGCAGCCGTCGTAGATCGACATGACGTGCCCGCCGCAGAGCGTGAACACGTAGGGCACGCCTTCCCGCTTGAGCGCGCGCGCCACGACGCGACCACCGTGGATCTGCATGGGCTCCCTGCGCGGCTCCTAGGAGTCTGTCCGGGTAACCATGGCCAGCCGCCTAGGCGCCGAACGCGATGTCCCGGATGTCCGGTATCTGCTGGCGCATGTACTCGGCGAGCCGCTTCTTCACCCGCGCCTCGATCTGCCGCACCCGCTCGCGCGTGATCCCGAACTCGTCGCCCACCTCCTGCAGCGTCACGGGCTCCTCGTCACGCATGAGAGGCGCGAGCCGCCGCTCGTAGATCACCAGGTCCTTCCCCTTGAGGGTCTTCTGGAACTCGTTCGCCGTCCGGCGGACCAGCCGATGGTACTCCTCGTCGGCGACGGCGTCGGCAGTCTGCTCGCGGCTGGGCAGAAAATCAAGGAGTGTTGCGTCCTCTTCCTCGCCGAGGGGCGCATCGACCGAGACGTCGCGCGCCGCGAGCCGCTGCTCCATCTCGACCACTTCCCTCTCGCGCACGTCGAGGCGCTCGGCGATGAGTTTGGGGGTGGCGCTGAAGCCCTCGCGCTCGAGTCGCTCGCGCTCCTTGGCGAGGTTGAAGAAGAGCTTGCGCTGCGCCTGCGTGGTGCCGACCTTCACCAGGCGCCAGTTGTTCATGATGTAGCGGATAATGTAGGCGCGGATCCACCACACCGCGTAGGACGGGAAGCGGATGCCGCGGTAGGGGTCGAAGTTCTTGACCGCCTCGAGCAGACCGACGTTCCCCTCCTGGACCAGATCGAGGAGGTTGTGGAAGGCGCGCTGGTACTCGCGCGCGATCATCACGACGAGGCGGAGGTTGGCAGTGACGAGGCGCCACGCGGCCTGGCGGTCCTCGTGCTCGTGCCAGCGCACGGCGAGCTCGTGCTCCTCCTCGCGCGAGAGGACGGGGATGCGGCGGATCTCGGCCAGGTAGCGCTGGAGCGCGTCGGTGGGGACGAGCGCGCCCGCCGGGCGCGACTCGACGGCGCGCTCCGCCTCTGGGGCGCGCTCCGCGGGCGGCGGGACCGTCACCTCGGGATGGATGTCGGCGTCGCGTGCCATGACGCTCCGAGCGGACCGCCTCCTAGACCGCAAGATGCGCCCGCGGGTTGCCGCCGTACGCCTCCTCGAGCGCCTCGACCGCATCCTTCAGGCGATCGGCCGCTCCGTCGGTGGGCACCTGCACCATGAGGCGCACGTAGAGGTCGCCCGGCGCGCCGCCCTTCGGATCGCGGACGCCGCGCCCGGAGAGGCGAAGGCGCTGCCCGCTCTGGCTTCCCCTGGGCACCTTGAGTCGCACCTTGCCGTCCGGCGTGGGCACGGCGATGGTGGCTCCGCGGATCGCCTCGCCGACCGTGATCGGCACCTCGATGGTGAGGTCCTTGCCGTCGCGCTGGAGGAACGGGTGCGGCCGGACCCTGACCACGAAGTAGAGGTCGCCCGCCGCAGCGCCGCCGCGCCCCACCCCGCCCTTGCCCCGGACGCGCACGCGCGCGCCGTCGCTCACCCCGGCCGGAATCCTGACCGTGAGCTGCTCGCGCTGCTCCACCGTGCCGGTGCCGCCGCAGCGCGTGCAGGCGCGCATCCGCTGCCGGCCGCTGCCGCCGCACTGCGGGCACGGCGCGGGCCGGCGCACGCTGACCGCCGTCTTCGTGCCGCGGAGGGCATCGAGGAAGTCCACCTCGATCGGGTGCTCGACGTCCGCGCCGCGCACCGTACGCGGCGTGGCGCGCGCGCCGGCGCCGGCGCCGAACAGCTCCTCGATGACGTCCGCGAAGCCACGCTCCTCCTCCGCCTCGCGCCGGCGCCGCCGCCCCTCGAAGCCACTGAAGCCGAAGCCCTCGAACGGGCTCCCGCCCCGGAACGAGAAGCCGTGCCCGCTCTCGGCCCAGCGCCGGTACTCGCGCGCGCGCGCCGGATCGAAGCCGGCCTGCAGGCCCTCCAGGCCGAACTCGTCGTAGAGCTTGCGCTTGCTCGGGTCGGTGAGGACATCGTGCGCGACCGAGATCTCCTTGAAGCGCTCCTCGGCCTGCTTGTCGCCGGGGTTCAGGTCGGGGTGGTGCTTGCGGGCGAGCCGGCGGTACGCCTTCTTTATCTCCTCCGCGCTGGCGTTCCGCTCGACGCCGAGGACCGCGTAGAGATCCCGCTCCTTCTCCTTCGCCATCGCCCCCGCATCAGCCGCCGTACTTGAGGCGGACCTTGTCGGCGGCGATCTCGCGCAGCGCGGACACGATCTCCTTGTTGTCCGACTCGACCAGCGGGCGTGCGCCCTTGAGCAGCTGCTTCGCCCGCCGGGCGGCGAGCAGGACGAGCTCGAAGCGGTTGGGAACGCGCTGCAGGCAATCCTCGACTGTGATGCGTGCCATACGGTGACGGAACCTCCTCCCGCAATTAGTAACGGAAATCCGCCAGCAAGGGAATCGCTTGACTTGCCACGGGGCGGTCGCTACGAGCCTCCCGCACATGGGGCTCCTGTCGCGCCTCTTCGGGAACCAAGGCGGCGTCCGCGACCTGCTCGCGGACCTGACCGAGGATTACCGCGCCGAGGCCGCGCAGGCGGCCCTGCTCCGCGCGCACGCGGAGCGCGCGCGCTATCCGCAGGCCGCGAGCGCGCTCGGCGCGCTCGCCGAGACCGAGGAGCGCCACGCGGAGTGGCTGCGGATGCGGCTCCTCGCCCTCGGCGGCCAGCCGCCGCCGGCGCCGCGGGCGACGGCCGGCGGCAACAACCAGTGGGAGCGAGCGGTCGCCGCGCTGCACGCCGCGCAGGCGAAGCGCCGCCGCCTGGTCGAGCAGACCGCGCACTGGGATCCGGAGGAGCCGGAGGTGGTGGCCCTCCTGCGTCAGATCGAGCAGGAGGACCAGAGCCAGCTGCCGGTCTACGAGGCGCTCATCATGCGCAGCGACCCGCAGTCGATCGACTGAGCTCGCGCTGTCGCTGGGAGTCCGTCCGAGTAATCATGGTGAGCGAGGCGAACGAGCCGGGGAGCGAGAGCGGCAAGCGCAGCGACGACCGACGAGGTGCGGCGCGCGGGACGCGCGCCGGGAGTTGGCCGCCGCAGGAGGGAGGAGCGAGCACGCCGCTCGCAGCCCCCGGATCGTTCGCCGCAGCCGCCATGATTACTCGGACGGCCTCCTAGCTAGCGCGTCATTTCGACGAAGAGCGACGCCGAGCCGCGCTGCACGCGCAGGAGCGCGCGCCCCGGGCTCGCGGCGAGCGCGCGGCCGAGGTCCGCGGGCGAGCGCATGGGACGGCGGTTCGCCTCCACGATGACGTCGTCCGGCTCGAGCCCGGCCTCATCGGCCGGGCTGCCGTCCTCGACGTCGACCACGCGGACGCCCGAGCCGGGCTCGAGGCCGAGGCGGCGCGCGTCGCGCGGCCCGAGCGTCTCGACTCTCAGGCCCCACGCCTCGGCGCCGCCCGGGCTCGGCTCCGCGCGACCCTCGCCCGGCGGCTGGGGCGGCATCTTCGCCACCGTGACGTCGACCGTGCGCTGCCGGCCGTCGCGCACGAGCGTCACCGCGACGCGCGCGCCGGGAGCCGTCCCGGCCACCAGCAGCGGCAGCTCGCGCGAGTGGCGGATGGCGTGCTCGCCCCAGCGCTCGATCACGTCGCCCCGCGCGATGCCGGCCTTCGCCGCCGGGCCGCCGGCGGTCACGTCGGCGACCAGGGCGCCCTCGGCGGCGGCGAGGCCGAGGGAGCGAGCGAGGTCGGGCGTCACGGACTGGATCGCGACCCCGATCCAGCCGCGCACCACGACCCCGTGCGCCCGCAACTGGTCGATCACCCAGCGCGCCAGATTGATCGGCACGGCGAAGCCGATGCCGACGTTGCCGCCCGCGGGGCTCACGATGGCGGCGTTGATGCCGATCACGCGCCCCTGCTGGTCGATCAGCGGGCCACCCGAGTTCCCCGGGTTGATCGAGGCGTCGGTCTGGATGAAGTCGTCGTAAGGCCCTTCACCGAGGAAGCGCCCCTTGGCGCTCACGATGCCGGCCGTCGCCGTCTGCGTGAGACCGAAGGGGTTGCCGATCGCCAGCACCCAGTCGCCCACCTTGACCGCGTCGGAGTCGCCCAACGGGAGCGTCGGCAGGGGCCGCGGCGCCTTCACGCGCAAAAGCGCGACGTCCGTCTTGCTGTCGCTGCCCACCACCCTGGCTTCGAGCTCCTCCTCGTTCGCCATGCGTACGCGGATCTTCGCCGCCCCCTGCACCACGTGGTTGTTGGTGACGATCTCGCCGTCCGGCGAGATGATGAAGCCCGAGCCGAGGCTCCGCTGCACCCGCGGCCCCTCGCCGAAGAAGCGGTGGAGGAAGTCCTGCATCGTCTCCTGCTCGCCCCCCTCCTCGGTGCGTCCGACCGTCGCGATGTTCACCACCCCGGGCTCGGCCCGGTCGAGCACGTCCGCGAACGACGACAGCGGCTCGCGCGCGGCGGCCCGGTGCGGGAGACTCGGAGCGAGCACCAGGGCGAGGCAGACGGTGGACCGGAGGGTGCGCCGGGGAGGCACGGGAGCCCATCTAGCCTCGACGGGCCTCGCCCGCCAGCCCCGCGGGACGGCGGGAGCGCCCTCGCTGCGAGCCAGAGGAAGACCTTCACGAGCGCAACGATCGCGCGGCCCGGCCGCAGCACGCTCGCCACGGCAGGGAGCACCGCGGCGAGCGAGATGAAGGAGGCGTCGACCACCGCCGGATCCGGGGCTTCGTGCGCGATACCGGCGCCAGGCTGCGAGCTTTGGTGCGCTCGATGACGACGACACCAGAGCTTCAAGGAGCTGACCCGAGATGCGCTCCCGTCGCCCGCTGCCGATCGCCGGCGTCCGAGGCCGGCGCAGCTCCTCGGGGCCACCACTACCGCGGCGCTGGTTTCGGCGGCCAGATGCGGCGCTCAGGGTCGGAGGGGCTCATGAGGCCGACGAGGTTGCCGTCGGGGTCTTCGACAATCGCGTAGCGCGCCCCCCAGAAGGCGTCGTACGGGCGTTGCTGGCCGCGGTAGCCGGCGGCCGTCAGCTCTTGATACAGCCGGTCGACCTCCGCGCGCGAGGCGACGCCAAAGCCAATCACGACGGACGGTGCGCCGGGCGCGTCCGCGGTCGAGCTGTTCCAGACCTCCGCGAAGTTGCGGCTATCGAGGTCGAAGTCGAGCGCGCCGGCGTTCGTGGCGGTGCGATGATCCGGTCCGCTGTCTTCGATCTCCATACCGAGTCGCCGATAGAAGGCCGCGGACGCCTCCATGTCGCGCCCGACGAGGTTGAGCTGGTTCAGAGCATGACATCTCGCCGAGGCGCCCCATCGCGGCGCGGACGCGCCCCACCGCGCCCGTCGTCGACGTCACCAAATATTCATACACCGTCCGGCCTCCGCTTCTGCTACGATCCGGGTCACGGCTTTCCGGAGCCTGCGGCGCATTTCCTTGGGGCCTCTGTGCGATGAGGGCGTCGAAGCCGCCCGTCGGCCGCGTACGTGATATTTGGCTCGTACGTGCATTTGACAGCACGAACATGGAGACGCTCGAGAGGCTGGGGGCTGGCGCTGCTACCGCTGCTCGGGGGACTCGCGGGGATGGCGGCTGCGAAGATGGGGCCACCGGAGAACAGGATAGTCTTCGACATGGTGCGCTCGACGACGGTCAACAATGCGGGGTGCCTGCCGGACGCGCGCGGGCTGGTCACCGTCACCTCGATCGGTCCAGTTGAGATCATGCGGGTGCGGGTGCAGGGGCTGCCGCCCAATACGGAATTCGACTTCTTCGTGATCCAGGTCCCCAATGCCCCCTTTGGCCTATCCTGGTACCAGGGCGACATCCAGACCGATGACGAGGGGAGCGCGAGCCAGCGCTTCATCGGTCGCTTCAACACCGAGACGTTCATCGTGGCGCCAGGCGTCGCTCCCGCACCTGTCGTGCACGACCAGCAGCCGTTCCCTGACGCCGACGAGAACCCCGCGACGGCTCCGGTCCACACCTTCCACCTCGGGCTCTGGTTCAACTCGCCGGCAGACGCGGAGGCGGCGGAGTGCCCGAATACGGTGACGCCCTTCAATGGGGATCACACCGCCGGCATCCAGGCTCTGAGCACCCGGAACTTCCCAGATGACGACGGGCCCCTGCGGCAGTTGGTTCCCTGAGTCGCCGGGGCACCCGGTCTGACGAGCTCAGGCCGCGGCGGGGCCGGCGCGGTGCGCCTCGGCGTACCGCGCCCCCGTTGCGCGCCACGCGCTCATCGGCCGGGATCCACGACACGCTCGCGGGCGCCGCCTCGCTGATCGCCGCCGTCCGCTCCGCCGCGGCGAGCGCCGCCAGAGCGTCGCGGCTCTCAAACGTCGGACAACGCGCGCTCAGACGTTCCGCCCCTCCAGCGTCACCCTCCGCGTAGCAGAGCGGAGGTCTTGAAACGAACTCAAGACCGGCCCGTCCGTCTTCCGGGCGCTGCGGGGGCCTCGTCGACGCCGATAGAGCCAGTCCGCCGCCAGCCCACGCTCAACAACCACGTCCGCGGTCGCGCAACCGGCGCTGGCTCCCGCGACGGCTCGACGCCCTCCCTCCATCCCCCGAACCACGCGCCCGAGGAACACGGATCGATTCCCCGGCCGATCACCCCGTGCTTGCGCCCGTTCAGCAACACGTAGACGAGGCCGTGGCGCACCTCCCGAGGGGTCCGCAGCGCCCGGCCGTGGTAACGCTCCGCCCACACGCGGCCCCTCCGCCCGAGTCGGCGGTTGATCGCCTTCGCCAGGCGGATGCCGAGCCCCTGCACCCCCGTCCGAGCGCCCGCGTCCCCTCGGCCTCGACGAGGAGGTGCACGTGGTTCGCCTGGACCGAGTAGTGCACGACGCGAAAGGTCACGGCGGAGGCGGCCGCGAGGCCGCGGCGCAGCCCCGGGAAGAGGCGCGCGCGGCGTAGCGAGGGTAGGCCGCGCACGGCCCGCAGCGTCACGTGGACCGGCTGGCTGCCGTGGTGGAGGGGCCGTCGCCGATGGGGCACACCGGCCCTCGGTCCAGCCGGTTTGCGCCCCGCACCCGGCCGGCGACCGCCCCAGGTCCGGAACGGGAGCACGCCCTGACGAGGCCGATACGACATCTTGATTGGGCAGATATTATAGAAAGCCAGCATAGTTGTCAAGCCCCCCCTCGTGGGTGCTAGTCGAAGCCAACCCGTGGCCCATCTCAAAACCGACCACCCCCGGATGAGTCGGAGCTGGGGCTCATCGCGGTGCCACCCGCTGGGTCCACTACCGCGCACCTCAGGCTTCGCCCGCGCGGTGCTGATCCCCTCCGGTTCGACAAGTTCCGCTTCGACAACCAACCGACGCAGTTCCTTCAGGAAGCCGTGCGTTTCACGGTGGTGGTCGCGGTGGTGGAGGCGCTGGTGACTGTGGTCGCCTTTGTTCTCGCAAGCCGATAGTTCGCCTTCTCGGGGCGCGCCCAAGCTGTGAAAACCGACCATCGGCGCGGCGGAACCGCCTCACCGCGAAACTAGCACCAGCCCCCCGGTGCTGGTCGCTTGGGGGGCAAGCGCGACCACGACCAGCACCGCTTCCACCACCGCCACACGCAAGCCTGACAACACTCAGGACAGCAGCCTCCTCCCCTGGCGCCGCCGCGCGGCCGCGCGGGCGCTACGACCGCGCGAGCCAGATGAACACCTCGCGGTTACCTTTGGGGCCGGACAGCACGGACTCCGCCTCTCCCCGCACCGCGAGGCCGAGCTGCTCCGCCGCCGTGCGCACGCCGGCGACCGCCTCGGCGCGCTGCGCGGGGTCGCGCACCACGCCGCCCTTCCCCACCCGGCCGCGCCCCACCTCGAACTGCGGCTTCACGAGCGCGACGATGGTACCGCGCGGGGCGAGGACGCCCGCGACGGCGGGCAGGACGGTAGCGAGCGAGATGAAGGAGACATCGACGACCGCTAAATCGGGGGCCTCGGGGAGCATGGCCGGCGTCAGGTGGCGCGCGTTGGTGCGCTCGATCACCACGACGCGCGGGTCGTGCCGGAGCTTCCACGCGAGCTGCCCGTAGCCGACGTCGAGCGCGATCACCCGCCGCGCGCCGCGCTGGAGGAGGCAGTCCGTGAACCCTCCAGTCGAGGCGCCCACGTCGAACGCTACCAGGTCACGCACCTCGAGACCGAAAGCGTCGAGGGCGCCGGCGAGCTTCTCGCCGCCGCGGCTCACGTAGGGCGAGTCGGCGGTGCGGAGGCGCACCTCGGCATCGGCGGGGACCTCCGCGCCCGGCTTGGTGATCGGGCGGTCGCCCACGAGCACGTCGCCCGTCATGACGAGGCGCCGGGCGCGCTCGCGGCTCGCGGCGAGCCCGCGCTCGACGAGGAGGCGGTCGATGCGAACGCGCACCACCCGCGGCTACGAGGCCCGGGCGACCACGTACGCCGCGAGCGCGCGGAGGGCCTCGGCCGCCCGGCCGAGCCCGCGGAGCGCGGCCAGCGCCGCATCGCGCTCGCGCGCCGCCGCCGCGCGGGCGCCCGCCAGCCCGAGCACGCCCGGGTACGTCGCCTTGCCGAGCTCGTGGTCGGTGCGCCCGTCCGCCTCGGGGTCGCCGGAGGCGTCGAGGATGTCGTCGGCGATCTGGAAGGCGAGCCCCAGATGCTCGCCGTACGCCGTCAGCCGCCGGAGCGTGCGCGCGTCGGCGCCGGCGACCAGCGCGCCCACGCGCACCGCGCTGCGGAGAAGCGCGCCCGTCTTCCGGCGGTGGATGTCCTGCACACGGCGGAGGCTCGCGCGGCTTCCCTCGGCGGCCAGGTCGAGCGCCTGCCCGCCCACCATGCCGGCCTCGCCCGCCGCCGCCGCCACCTCGGCGACTGCGCCGAGGGCGCGCGCCGGGGGCACGCCGCGCGCGCCGGCCATCACCCGGAACGCCTCGGTCAGGAGCGCATCGCCCACCAGGATCGCGAGCCCCTCGCCCCACACCTTGTGGCTGGTCGGCTGGCCGCGGCGGAGGTCGTCGTCGTCCATCGCGGGCAGGTCGTCGTGCACGAGCGAGTAGGTGTGGATCATCTCGAGCGCGCAGGCGAAGGGCAGGACGCGGCGCGCCGGCGCGCCGCAGACCTCGCCCGCGGCGAGGGCGAGGATCGGGCGGATGCGCTTCCCGCCGGCCAGGAGGCTGTAGCGCACCGCCTGGCGGAGGCGGGCACGGGCGGGCGGGAAGCGCGCCGCGAGCGCGCGCTCGACCAGGCGCCCGCGCGCCGCCAGGTAGCGCTCGAGATCCACGCCTCCTACTCCTCGTCGGTCTCGAGCGGGCGGAGCACGAGCTTCCCGGCCTCGGACTTGAGCAGCACCTCGACCCGCTGCTCGACCTCGGCCAGGCGCTGCGCGAGCGAGCGCACGAGCGCGATGCCGCGCTCGAAGGCGGCGAGCGACTCCTCGAGCGGCAGCTCGCCCTTCTCCAGGCGCTGGACCAGCCCTTCCAGCTCGGCCAGGGCGTCCTCGAAGCGCGGCGTGGCGGGCAGCTCGGCCATCACGGCTTCTCGTCGGGCTCGGAGGCCTCGATGCGCGCGCGGGCCCGGCCGCGCGCGAACACCACGGCGACGGTGTCGCCCGCGCCGAGCGTGCCCGCGTCGCGTACCACGGGGCCGCTCGAGTCGCCCCGGCGCACGATGGCGTAGCCGCGCTCGAGGCAGGCGAGCGGCGAGAGGGCGTCGAGCCGTCCGGCCGCCTGCTCCACCGTCGCGCGCGCGCGCCCGAGCCGCACGCCGAGTGCGAAGCGGAGGCGCTCGCCCGCCGCGGCCAGGCGCTCGCGCGCGCGCGGCAGGCCCGGCGCCGGACCGCTACGCGCGAGGCGGGCCGCGAGCGTCGTCACCTCGCGCCGCTCCCAGGCGAGCCGGCGGAGGAGTCCCCGGCGCGCGCGCGCAGCGAGGTCATCGATGCGCTGGCTCAGGTCGCGGACCCGGCGCGCCGGGTCGCCGAGGGCGCGCTCGAGGCCGCCGACGCGCTCGCGGGCGGCGGCCACGCGGCGCGCGAGGGCGCGGCGGAGCCCCGCCTCGGCCCGCGCGAGGCCCGCGGCCACCTCCTCGCGGTCGGGGACGACGAGCGCGGCCGCGGCCGTCGGTGTGGGGGCGCGCGCGTCGGCCACGAAGTCGGCGATCGTGAAGTCGACCTCGTGGCCCACGGCCGAGACGACCGGGATCGCCGACGCCGCAATCGCCCTCGCCGTTATCTCCTCGTTGAATGCCCACAGGTCCTCGAGCGAGCCGCCGCCCCGCCCGACGATGAGGACGTCGAGGCCGCCCAGCCGGTTCAGGTCCGCGATCCCCTCCGCCACCTCGCGTCCCGCCCCTGCGCCCTGTACGCGCACCGGCCGCACGATGATGCCGCACGCGGGCCAGCGCTGGCGCAGCACCGTCCGCATGTCGTGGATCACCGCACCGCCGAGCGCAGTCACGACGCCGACCGCGCGCGGGAAGCGCGGCAGGGGGCGCTTGCGCGCGGCGGCGAACAGGCCCTCGGCGCCGAGGCGGGCCTTCAGCTGTTCGAAGGCGAGCTGGAGCGCGCCCAGGCCGCGCGGCTCCATGGTGTCGACGTAGAGCTGGAGGGCGCCGCGCGCCGGGTAGAGGCTCACGCGCCCGTAGACCAGCACCTCCATGCCGTCCGCGGGCCGGAAGGCGAGCGCCTGTGCGGCGCTCCGGAAGAGGACCGCGTCCAGCTGGCTCTCCTCGTCCTTGAGCGTGAAGTAGACGTGCCCCGAGGGCGCACGGCGGAGGTTCGAGATCTCGCCCGCCACCCAGACGCTGCCCACCCCGCCCTCGAGCGCCGCGCGCACGAGGGCGGCGAGCTGGGTGACGGTCAGGATGCGCGGCGCGGGTTCGGCACGGAGCATCGCCCGCGCCTACATATCACCCTTCGCGGCGCGCGACGAAGGTCTTGAAGACCTGCCAGCTCTTGAGCAGCTCGAGCGAGTGGTCGAGCTGCGGGTCGGAGCCGAGCTCGCCCTCCTTGACGTTGGCCGGCACGCCCTCGGGCGGGGCCTGCCCGGCGGGGCCCGGCTCGCGGTCCTTGCCTTCCTTCTCCTTGCCCTTCGCGCCGCCCAGGTGACGGGGCAGGTTCGCCTCGCGCAGCAGGGGGCCGTTGCCCTTGTCGCCCTTGGCGAGGAGCGGGGTCTGGTCCATGATGATGTCGGGCACGATGCCGGTCGCCTGGATCGAGCGGCCGCTCGGCGTGAAGTAGCGCGCGGTCGTGAGACGCAGCGCCGAGGTGTCGTCGAGGGGTAGGATGGTCTGCACCGAGCCCTTGCCGAAGGTCTGCGTGCCGAGGACGAGGGCGCGCTTGTGGTCCTGGAGCGCGCCCGCGACGATCTCCGAGGCGCTGGCGCTCCCGCCGTTCACCAGCACGACCATCGGGAAGTCGGCCCACGTGCCGGGCTTGTGCGCGAAGTACTTCTGTTTCTGGTTCTCGAGCCGGCCGTCGGTGTAGACGATGAGGCCCGAGTCGAGGAAGAGGTCGGCCACCTTGACCGCCTGCGTCAGGAGGCCGCCTGGATCGTTGCGCAGGTCGAGGACCACGCCCTGGAGCCCGCCCGCCTCCTTGTCGAGGTTCTTGAGGGCCCGCTCGAGGTCGTCGTCGGTGCGCTCCTGGAACTGCGTCACGCGCACGTAGCCGTAGCCCTTGTCGAGCATCTTCGACTTGACGCTCTGGATCTTGATGATCTCCCGCGTGAGCGTCACGTCGAAGAGCTCGGGCACGTTCTCGCGCTTCAGGGTGAGGGTCACCTTGGTGTCCTTCGGGCCGCGCATCTTCTTGACCGCGTCCACCAGCGACATGTCCTTGGTGAACTCGCCCTCGATCTTCAGGATCTGATCGCCGGCCTTCACCCCGGCGCGGTAGGCGGGCGTGTCCTCGATGGGCGAGACGACGGTGAGCACGCCGTTGCGGTTCGTGATCTCGATGCCGAGGCCGCCGAAGCTGCCCTTGGTGTCGACCTGGAGCTCCCGGTAGAGGTCGGGCGTGAGGTAGGCGCTGTGGGGGTCGAGGGCGGCGAGCATCCCGTTGATGGCGCCCTCGATCAGCTGCTTGGTCTGGACCTCGTCGACGTAGTTCTTCTGGATGATGGAGAGGATGTTGGTGAAGGTCTCGAGCCCCTCGTAGGACTCCTTGGGCACGGCGTCGACCTTCTGGACCCCTCGTCCGCCCGAGAAGAGCACTGCCAGGAGCACGGCCAGGCCGATCGCCCCGACCCACGTCTTCCGTCGCTTGCCGGTCATCCGCTGCACCTCGTGGGCGCCATGGTACGTGCCCGGGCGCCGAGAGAAAAACGAGAACTACGTCTAGCCGTCTGCCGAGCGCGGAGCAAGCCATTTTGCGCCGCGCCTTGCAAACCTCAGCGGCGCCCGCTACGGGAGGCTCCGGGGAGGTGAGGCGATGCGGGTGGAGACGCAGCTCTCGGCGTTCCTCGAGAACCGCGCGGGCGTGCTGGCGGAGATGGCTGCCGACCTGGCGCGCCAGGGGATAAGCATCCGCGCGCTCACCGTCGCGAACCTGGTCGACCACGCCGTCGTCCGCCTGGTGGTGAGCGAGCCGCAGAAGGCGCTCCACCTGCTCGGCGACCGCGGCGTGCTGGTGGTGAGCTCCCAGCTCGTCGCCCTCGACATGCCCGACGAGGCCGGCGCGCTCGCGGGGGTCGCCAAGCGCCTCGGCCGCGCGGGTGTCAACATCGAGTACGCCTACGGCAGCGCGCCCGTGGGCGGCGGGCGGGCCGTGATCTACGTGCGCGTCTCCGACCTCAAGAAGGCGCGCGCGGCGCTGGCGCCCCGCGGCCGTCCCCGGCGGCGATGAGCGCCTGGAGCGCGGCGATCTCGCCCGGCGCGGCCCAGTCGCGCGGGCCGATCACGTGCTCGACGACGTAGCCGTTGCGGTCGATCACGAAGGTCTCGGGGTAGCCCGACACGCCGTAGCGGTCGCCCACCTGGTGCTCCGGGTCGAGCAACACGGGGAAGGAGAGGTGCATGCGCTCGACGAACGGCACGACCACCCGCTTCCCGTCCTCGTCCTGGCTCACGGCGAGGAGGGCGAAGTCCGCGTCGCGGAGCGCGGCATGGAGCCGCTCGAGCGACGGCATCTCCTCGACGCAGGGCGCGCACCAGGTGGCCCACAGGTTGAGGACCACGACCTTGCCGCGCAGGCCCGAGAGACGGACCGTGCGGCCGGCGAGATCGGGGACCGCGAAGTCCGGCGCGAGCGCCGGGCCGCGCCGCGCGAGCGCGAGCAGGCCGCCGGCGAGCGCGAGCCCGAGCGCACCCGTGACGAGCAGGATCCTCAGGCCACGGCCGTTCGCCACGCCCGCCTCGAGAGGAGCCACCAGCCGCCGAGCGCGACCAGCGCGAGACTCACGAGCTGCGCCTCGGTGAGCCCGAAGAGGAGGCGCGGGTTCACGCGAACGAACTCGACCAGGAAGCGCGCCACGCCCGAGAGCACGAGGTAGAGCGCGAGGAGCGCGCCGGCGGGTACGGACTCGCGCCGGAGGCGCCAGAGGAGCGCGAAGATCGCCACGTAGGCGGCGGCCTCGTAGAGCGGCGTCGGGTGCACGCGCACGCCGGGCGGCTTGTCCCACCCGACCACGGCGTACGGATACGCCATCCCCCAGGGCAGCGTCGTCTCCGTCCCCCAGTCACCGTCGCCCGCCGCCTGGCAGCCGAGCCGTCCGATCGCCTGCCCGAGCGCGATCGCCGGTGCGGACGCGTCCGCGCCGGCGAGCCACGGGATGTGCTCGCGCCGGAAGAACACCGTCACCGCGATCGCGCCGCCGAGAAGCCCGCCGTAGAAGACGAAGCCGCCGCCGGTGACGAGGAAGGTCCACGGTGCGCGCAGGAACTCGGGCCAGGCGTCGAGCACGATCCAGAGGCGCGCGACCGCGAGCCCGCCGACGGCCGCCCACACCACCGCCGACGACGCGAGCGCGGGGTCGTACCCCCTGCGCTCGAACTCCCGCCCCGCCGCCCAGCCGGCGGCGAGAAACGCGAGGGCCAGGAAGATCCCGAAGAGATGGATCGGAACGGGCCCGATATGCAGGATATCCGGGATCATCGGCGAGCGCAGCGATGATAGCGGAGGGGTCCACCGCAACCAAGTCGTGCGGCCCGCGTTGACGGCCCCCGTGCCGTGCGAACGGGAGCCAGTCGAGCTGATCTCGTGCCCTTTCTGCGCCTGGCGCTACGCCGGCCTCGCGGGGGGCCGCCGGCACCACGAGGTGTTCGCCGAGCACTTGGCCGGGGTCCACGTCGACCTGCCACCCGAGGAGCGCCAACGACGGACCCGCGAGCACGGGCAACGCGGCTTGCTGGTCACGCCGCTCGTGCCGCTGGCCTCGAAGTAGGCAGGGCAATCGTGCTCTGCCCGGTCACTGCGTCTGAGTTGCGCTCGGTGACACCCC
>VBKJ01000141.1 GCA_005879795.1 Deltaproteobacteria bacterium | reverse complement strand
GGGAAGTGATCGTCGTCGACGACGGCAGCGGCGACGAGACGCCCGCGCTCCTCGCCCGGCTCGCCGAGGCGGACCATCACCTCCGCCCCCTCCGGCTCGCTCGGCGGAGCGGGCAGACCGCCGCGCTGGCGGCCGGCTTCCGGGCCGCGCGCGGCCGCCTGATCGCGACCCTCGACGCCGACCTCCAGTGCGCGCCCGCCGAGCTGCCGACGCTCATCGTCGCGCTGGAGCAGGGGGACCTCGCCTGCGGCGTTCGCACCCACCGCAACGATCCACCCTCGCGCCGCCTCGCCTCGGCGCTAGCGAACCTCGGGCGGCGGCTCCTCTTGGCCCCGCGCGTGCGCGACCTCGCCTGCCCGCTGCGCGTCTTTCGCGCCGAGGCGCTGGCGCGGGTCGAGGAAGCGACCCCGCTCTTCGAGGGCGCGCACCGCTGGCTGCCGGCGCTCTTCACGCTCGCCGGTCAGCGCGTCGTGCAGCGGGCCGTGACCCACCACCCGCGCACCGCCGGGGAGTCCAAGTACACCACGCGCGGGCGCGTCGGGCCGATCGCGTGCGAGCTGCTCCGCCTGCTCGCGCTGACGGCCCGGCGCTCGCCTGCCCGGCGCGCCGTCCTCGGCCTCGCCCTCCTCGCGCTCGCGGCGCTTCCCCTCGTATATGCGCTCGGCGCCTGGCCGCTCATCGAGCCCGACGAGGGACGGAACGCCGAGGTCGCGCGCGAAATGCTGGCGCTCGGCCAGTGGAGCGTGCCGCACTACAACGGGCTTCCGTACCTCGACAAGCCCGTGCTCCTCTTCTGGATGATCGCGGGCGCGTTCCGCGCCCTCGGCGTGAGCGAGCTGGCGGCGCGCCTGCCCTCGGTGGTGGGCGCGCTCGCGACCGTGCTGCTCACCTACGACCTGGTCCGCGTGCTCGCCGGCCGCCGGCGTGCGCTCCTCGCCGCCGCCGTCCTCGCCACCGCGCCGATGGTGCTCGCCTACGCGCGCCTCGTCATCTTCGACATGCCGCTCACCGCGCTGGTCACGGCCGCGCTCGACTGCCTGGTGCGGGCGCGGACGGAGGGCAACGCCTGGCGCTGGCTCCCGCTCGCCGGCCTCGCCATGGGGTTCGCCACGCTCACCAAGGGACCGGTCGGCATCGCGGTACCCCTCCTCGCCTGGCTCGCAGCGCGCGGCGCCCTGCCCCGGCCGGCGCGGCGGAGCGGCGCCGGGCCGATCCTCGCCGGCGTCGCGGTGGCGGCTCTGGTGGTCGTGCCGTGGCTCGCCGTCGTCATGCGCCAGCAGCCCGACTTCCTCCGCTACGCGCTCCTCGACGAGACACTCCTTCGCCTCTCCTCGACCGCCCGCTTCCACCGCGGCGGCCACGTCTACTTCTACCTCGAGACGCTCGCCTGGGCCTTCGGCATGTGGGGTGTCCTCCTCGGGGCGCTCGCTCCGGCGCTCGTGCGGCGCTGGCGCGCCGGCGGCCCCGACGCCGCGCTCGTCGCCTTCGCCGTCCGCGCCGCGGGCGTGCTGGTCGTCTTCTTCACCTGCTCGGCGTCGAAGCGGCCGCACTACATCCTGCCCGCGCTCGTGCCACTCGCTCTCCTGGCCGCGCTCGGCATCGCAGCCGAGCCCGAGCGCGCGCTGGGGGTAGTGCGCGCCATCGGCCGCTGGACGGCGCTCGTGGGGGCGTCCGCGCTCGTGGTCGCGCTCGCGGGCTTCGAGGGACACGGGGGCAACTTCGACGTGCTCACGCCCCGGATGCTCGCGCCGGCCGGGGCCTTCCTCCTCGCCTGGGGCGCCGCCGCAGCCCGGGGGCGGCGGCCGGCGGCGGCGCTCGTCGCCTGCGCGCTCTTCGCGCCGGGCCTGGGCTTCGTCCTCCTCCGCCCGCTCGGCGAGTGGGCCGAGACGCGGTCATCTCGGGACCTCGCCACCTACATCGAGCCCGGCGTGCCGGTCATCTGCTTCGGGACCTTCCGCGAGGCCCTGCCCTTCTATCTCGGCCGGTCCGTCGTGCTTCTGAGCAACAGCGCCCGTGCTCTCGGCAGCAACTACGTGCTCGCGGAGCGCCGCCAGCTCGGCGCGGGCGACCACCTCGTCCCGGAGGCCTCGCTCGACATGCTGCTCGACCATGGCTCCCGGCCCTACGTCGTCGCCAGCCGCTGGAATGCCGGGCGGCTCGCGCGCATGACCCCGCGCCCGCTGGTGGCGGTTCACAGCGACCGGCGGAGCATCCTCTTCCGCCCCCGAGGCTGAGCGCCGTGTGCGGCATCGACTGACCGCTCGACCATGAACCGTGGGACCTAGGCCCCGTCACCTTAGGGACTGCGGTTCCTGGGGAGGCCTTGCGGCCCGCGCCTCATCCCCTTGATCTCAGGCGCTTGGCCAGAAGGCACGGCGCTTGCTCAGGCTCGATGCACAAGGCGGCACAGATGGCGAAGGACAACGAAGCGTGGACCCAGTTGGCTACGCGCATCCCGAAGGAGCTTCACCGTCGCGTCAAGCTGCACTGCGTGACGCAAGACATCGCCGTCATGCGCTTCGTGATCGAGGCGATTGAGGAGAGGCTCGGGCGGAGAGGGAGGTCAAAGAAGGGGACGGTGTAGGAGGCCGCTGGCCGTCCAACCAGCGGCCTCAGCGCCGCCCACCGCGTCGCCTGACGCCCCGAGCTTGCCTCCCGGGCAACGCTCCTGGTGACGATGGGCCGCGGCCGAAGCCTCCCCTTCGTGCCTGGCCGCAAGCGCGAGGATTGGGACCTCCCTCTCCGACTCGGAGGACCAGCTCCCGAGCGCGTGCGTGCCATCCGTGAGCCGATTCGCGGGCGGGTCGAGCGGTTGATCGCCGCCCGGGGTAATCCGGAGCGCAGTGGTGTCTAGAGCGGCGGAAGTGGTATCAGGACGCGCTCAACCGGCGGAAAAAAGCGGGGTAAGTCGGAAGGATGTGCGGCATCTACGGGATGGTGGGGGCCGGCGCGGAGGCGGCCCTTCCGCGCATGAGCGCGGCGCTCGTGCACCGCGGCCCGGACGGCGACGGCTGGGCGATGCGCGGCCCGGGCGGCGTCGGCTGCCGGCGGCTCGCGATCATCGACGTCGCGGGCGGCGCGCAGCCGCTCGCCAACGAGACGGGCGACGTGATCGCCGTATGCAACGGGGAGATTTACAACAGCGCCGCGCTACGCTCCGCGCTCCAATCCCGGGGTCACCGCTTTCGCACCCGCAGTGATGCGGAGGTGCTGCCGCACCTCTACGAGGACGAGGGACTCGACTTCCTGCACGCGCTCGACGGGATGTTCGGGCTGGCGCTGTGGGACGCGCGCCACCGCCGCCTCGTGCTCGCGCGCGACCGGATGGGTGAGAAGCCCCTCTACCACGCCACCACCCCCGCGGGCTTCCTCTTCGCCTCGGAGCCGAAGGCCCTCCTCGCCTCGGGCCACGTCGGGCGCGAGCCGGATTGGGCCGCGCTCGCCGCCTACCTCCGCACCGGCTACGTACCCAACCCGGCGAGCGCCTTCGCGGCCATCCAGAAGCTCCCGCCCGGCGGCCGCTTCGTGCTCGAGGGCGAGGCCGCGCGCGCCGACCGCTACTGGGAGGTGGCGCCCTTCCTCGCCGCACCGCCGCTGCCGCTCGGCCTCGACGACGCGGCGACCGAGCTGCGCGCGCACCTCGTGCGCGCGGTGCGCGCCGCGCTGGTGAGCGACGTGCCGCTCGGCGTCTTCCTCTCGGGCGGGCTCGACTCGACCGCCATCACGGCCGTCACCCGCTCCGTCGGCGGCGAGCTGAACACCTTCGCCCTCGGCTTCGAGCGGCGCGGCTTCGACGAGCGCGACCACGCGGCCCGCGCCGCGCGCGCGCTCGGCACGCGCCATCACACGCTCACCATCACCCCGTCGCTCTTCCTGGAGGGGGTGCGGGATCTCGCCCCGCTCATCGACGAGCCGCTCGCCGACCCGGCGTGGGTGCCGACCTTTCTCCTCTCCCGCTTCGCGCGCTCGCACGTGAAGACGGTGCTGGTCGGCGAGGGGGCGGACGAGCTCTTCGCCGGCTACCCGACCTATCCGGGCGGGGCGCTCGCGGCCCGCTACGCGCGCCTCCCCGCCGCCGTGCGGCGGGCCGTCGCGGCCGCCGCGCCCGCGCTGGGCGCGCCGCAGGGCAACACCACCGTGCGCTACCTCCTCCGTCGCTTCCTCGAGGAGGCCGATCGGCCGGCGGCGGCGCGCCACCGGGCGTGGACCGGGTGCGTGGACGCTGCGCGCCTGGCGGCGCTCGCCACGCCGGGCGGGCCGCTCGCCGCCCCGCCCGAGCCCGAGCCGCTGCCGGCCCGGAGCGCGATCGACGCCCTCCTCGCCCTCGACCTGACCGGCTACCTGACCGATGACCTGCTGCCCAAGCTCGACCGGGCCAGCATGGCCGCCTCGCTCGAGGGGCGCGCGCCGTACCTGGACCACCGGCTGGTCGAGTTCGCCTGCCGCCTCCCGGTCGAGCACAAGGTGCGTGGCCTCGCGACCAAACGCGTGCTGCGGAGAGCAGTCGCCGACCTGGTGCCACCCCCCATCCGTCGGCGCGTGAAGCGCGGGCTCACCGTGCCGCTCGCCGCCTGGCTCGCCGGCCCGCTCCTTCCCTTCGCGCGCGCCACGCTCGAGCGGCTCGATCCCCGTGTCATCCGGCCCGAGGCGGTGCGCACGCTCCTCGACGAGCACGTGGCGTGCCGCCGCGACAACCGCCGCGAGCTGTGGGCGCTCATCATCCTCCAGCTCTGGCGCGAGGGCGCCGGCGTCGCGTGAGCGGGGCGAGGTGGAGGGGCGCCCTCGCAGCGTTCGCGGTGACGATCGGGCTCGGGGGCTGCGACGGGCGCTTCCCGTCGGGCTGGGCGTACGTGTCGGGCGTGAGCAGCGACGCGGCGACGGTCGTGTGGACGGGTGCGGACGGGGGGCGGGCGAGCTGCCGCGGCCCCGGCGGCGCGACGCTGGACGGGTCCGCCACGCGGCGCGGCCGCGGCCTCCAGGTGATGCGCCTGGAGGGGCTCGCGCCTTCCACGCGCTACGTCTGCCGCCTCGGGGCGGCCGCGGGGACGGTCCGCTTCCGCACCGCACCGGCAGCCGACGAGCCCTTCACCTTCGCCGCCGTCGGCGACACGGGCGACGGCAGCCGCGAGGCGGCCGCGCTGGCGCGGCGCATCCTGGCCGGACGCCCGGCCTTCCTGGTCCATCTGGGCGACATGGCCTACCCGTCGTCCCGCGCGCCCACCCTCGACGCGCGCTTCTTCCGCCCCTACCGCCGCGTGCTCGCCCGCGTGCCCCTCTTCCCCACGCCCGGCAACCACGACCTCGGCGGGCGGAGTGCCTACGGCGACCTCTTCGCGCCCATCGCCGGCGGCGAGCCGCCGGGGGGCCCGCACTACGCCTTCCAGTGGGGTGCCGCGCATCTCGTGTCGGTGTCGTCGTCCGAGTTCTCGGGCGCCGAGGGCGGTGACCCCGAGTGGCTGGCGGGGGATCTCGCGCGCGCGGCCGCGCGCCCGTGGCGCATCGTCTTCCTGCACGAGCCGCCGTTCACCGCCGGGGTGAAGCGGATCGTGCCCGGGCTCCGCAGGCATCTCGAGCCGGTGCTCGAGGCCGGCCACGTGGATCTCCTCCTCGCCGGCCATTCGCACCTCTACGAGCGCGCCGAGCCGGCATGCACCGTCGTGCCCGGCGCGCGCGTGCTCGAGGTCGTGAGCGGGGGCGGCGGCGCGAACCTCGACCCCGCGCCGGCCCCCCACCCGAACTTCCCGCGCGGGCTCGCCGCGACCCACTACCTCCGTGTGCGCGTCGCGCCCGAGGCGATCGACGTGCGTGCCGTGGCCCTCTCCGGCCACGTGCTCGACCACGCACGCCGGCGGCGGGGTGAGTCGCCCGCCTGCCGCGCCGAAGGCTGGCCGGCGCCGAGGGACCGCTGATGCGCCGCCACGTCCTCGCCGCCACCGCGCTCGTCGCGCTCGCCGTCGTGCTCGCGGCCCTCCCCATCGGCTCCGATCTCTACCAGGGCGGCGAGGCGCGCGAGGGGCTCGTCGTGCGCGAGATGCTCCGCACCGGAGACTGGATCCTGCCCCTCTGGAACGGGAGCGTCATGCCCTCGAAGCCGCCGCTCTTCCACTGGCTCGCGGCGGCCGCGGCCGCGCTCACGGGCGCGGGCGTGACCGAGCACACGCTGCGCGCGCCGTCGATCGCGCTGGCGGGGCTGGTCGTGCTCCTCGTCTTCCTCGCCGGCCGCGCCTGGGGCGGGGAGCAGGTCGGCTTCATGGCCGCGCTCGTGCTCGCCACCACGCCGCAGTTCCTGAACGAGGGGGGCGACGGGCGGGTCGACATGGCGCTCACGACGGCGGTCACGGGCGCCCAGCTCGCCTTCGTGGACGCCCTGCGCGGGGGCGGGGGGCCAACGCGGCTCGTCCTCGCCCTCTGCCTCGCGCTCGCCATGCTCGCCAAGGGGCCGGTCGGGCCGGGGCTGGTCGGGCTCACGGTGCTCGTCTCCGCGCTGACGAATCGGCGACTGGGCGCTGCCCTCCGCCTCGTGCGGCCGCTCCCCGTGCTCATCTTCCTCGCCGTCGCCGGCGGCTGGTACGGCCTCGCGTACCTGCACCGCGGCATGGACTTCGTCGCCAAGCAGATCATCTCCGAGAACGGGGAGGCGCTGCTCGGGGGCTCGCGCTTCCCGTACCGCTCGCCGCTCTACTACCTGGGGCCGCTCGTCGTGGGCGGGCTCCCGTGGACCCTCGTGCTCCCGTGGGCGCTCGCACGCGGGTGGCGGAGCGGGGAGCTGCCGCGGCGTCACGCGGTCGCCTGGGCCGGGGTGGTGTTCCTCTTCTTCTCGCTGGCGCCGCTCAAGCGCGCGGCGTACCTCCTCCCGCTCCGCCCCGCGCTCGCGCTGGTGATCGGCTGGTGGCTCGCCGAGGTGGCCGAGGAGGAGCGCGCGCCCGGCCGTCTCGTCGTCGCGGCGCGCGGGCTCGCGCTCGCGGCCGCCGCGGGCGGGCTCGGGCTCGCCGCGGCCGCGGCGGCCGTCCACTGGGGGTGCGTGCCGAGCGCGAGCCTCATCGAGGCCGGTGCGCGCCGCGAGGTCGACGTGGCGGCGTATCTCCGCGTCGCCGCGGCGGCCTGGGCGGCGATCGCCGCCCTCGGCCTCGCCGGCGCGGCGGCCGCCGCCCTCGCCACGCACGCGCTCGGCGGCGCGCGCTGGCGCGGCGCGGCGCTCGCCACGGCCGCCAGCGTGGCGTGCACGGCCGTCTTCGTCTACGGCCTCTTCGTCCCGGCGCGTGCGGCGCAGAAGGCGGTCAAGCCGTTCGCGCACGCCGTCCGCGACCGCCTGCGCCCCGGGGACCCGCTGGCGCTGTTGGCGAGCGAGGAGGAGATCCCCTTCATCTTCCACGTGGGCCGCAACGTGCCGGTGCTGGCCCCGGCGGGCGCGCACCCCCCCGACGTGCCCGCCGGCTACTACGTCCTCGACCGGGCGCGCTGGCGGAGCTGGAAGTCTCCCGCGGGATGGGAGGAGGTGCTCGCGAGCCCGCACCTCTTCTCCATACACCGCCACGACCTGGTGCTCGTGCGGCGGCGATGAGTGGTTGCTACCGCACCCGGAACGCGACGAAGTCGCGCGACCGGCGGACCTCCTCGAAGCGGCCGGCGGCGGCGAGCGCCGGCGCGTCGCGGCGCGCGGTCACGATCGGCGTGCCGGCGCCGAGGCGCGCCAGCGCGTCGGGATCGTCGTAGGTGCGTACGTCCTCGCGGTCGGCGTAGAAGGCGAAGCGCGCGCGCGTGCCCTGGTGCCGCAGGCGGAAGCCGGCGAGCGGCGCGTCGCGCGGGCCGAGCACGGGGGCGAGCGCCACGACCGCGGCGCCCGTGCCGCCGGGATGGAGCGGGAGCGGCCAGGTCAGCATGACCGTCCAGGCGAGCCCGGCGCCGGCGGCGATCCAGAGCCCGAGTGCGCGGGGCGCGGGCAGGAGGGGGCGGAGCGCCAGCGCCGCCCACAGCCCGAGCGCCGGGTGGAGCAGCATGAGGTAGCGCGGTGAGTGCTTGGCCGCGGCGAACAGGAAGCCGTACGCGACGAGCGTCCACACGGTGAGGAGGCGGAGGCCGTCGCCGCGCTCCGCGCCGCGCCAGCTCCGCCACGCACCCAGCGCCGCCACCGGCAGCCACGGCAGCGTGGTCACCAGCGCGCGCAGATAGACGGCGGCGCCCGGATACCCGCCCATCTTGTTGCTCACGTCGTTGACGGAGCCGTGCACGAAGCGCCAGCCCCACAACCGGGTCTCGTGGAGGTACCAGGGCAGCACGACCACGAGGAACGCCAGCGCGGCGGCGGCGACCGTGCGCCACGGCGGACGGCGGGCCGCGGGTGTGGCGACCCAGAGCACCGCGAGCACCGCCGGCGCCCCGAGCGCGAGCCCCCCCTTACCGAGGAAGGCGACGCCGAACCAGACCCCCGCCCACCAGAGCCCGCGGCCGCCGCGCGCGAAGGCGTGTGCCGCGGCGAGGAGCCCGGCGAGCGCGCCCAGCACGAGCGCCGTGTCGAGGAGGAGCGTGCTCCCGAAGCGGACGAAGCCCGGCGTGAGCGCGAGGAACGCGCCGGCAGCGAGCCCGACCCGGTCGTCGAACAGGAACGCGCCGAGCCGCCAGAGGACGAGGCAGGCGGCGATGCCGAGCCCCACGCTCGGGAGCCGCGCGCTCCAGGTGGAGACACCGAAGACCTTGAACGCGACCGCCGCGAGCCAGACGACGAGCGGCGGCTTGTCGAAGAACGGCTGCCCGGCCAGGTACTGCGTCGCCCAGTCGCCGCGCACGAGCATCGACTTGGCGACCGCGGCATAGATGACCGGGTCGCCGATCAGGTCGCCTTCCCCGAGGCGGCCCCCGAGCAGCGCGGCCGCGAGCAGGGCGAGCGCGACACCCGCCCCGAGGCGAGGCGCCTGCCGCTCCACCTCACCCGCTCCGCGCGCGCCGCGCGTACCACAGCGGCACGACGAACAGGTTGAGCCAGGTCGAGCTGACGAGCCCGCCCACGATGACGAGGGCCATCGGCTGCTCGATCTCGCCGCCGGCGCGCCCGCCCAGCAAGAGGAGCGGGACGAGCGCGATGCCGGTGGTGAGCGCGGTCATGAGGATGGGCGCGAGCCGGTCCGCGGCGCCGGCCACCAACGCCGGCCGGTCGAGCGCGCCGCCGCGCTCCCGCTCGAGGTGGAGGAAGTGCGCGACCAGGACGATGCCGTTGCGGATCGTGATCCCGAAGACGGTGACGAAGCCGACGATCGCACCCAGGGAGAGCCGGCCGCCGGCGCCGAGGAGGACGGCGGCGAGCCCGCCCACGAAGGCGAGCGGCACGTTCACCATGGTGAGGCCGGCGAGCCGCGCCGAGCCGAAGTCGACCACCAGCAGGACGAAAATGCCGAGCAGGGCGAGCGCCCCGAGGCCGAGGAGACGCGTGCGAGCCGCGGCGGCCGCCGCGTACTCGCCCCCCACCTCGGCGTAGATCCCCGCTGGGAGCGGCGCCGCGGCCACCGCGCGCGCCACGTCGTGCGCGACGGCCTCGAGCGACCGACCTCGCACGTTGAGCCGCACCGCGACCGTCCGCACCCCGTCCTCGTGCGCGATGTCGGCGCGCAGCGGGCCCAGGTCGATGTCGGCGACCGAGCCGAGGGCGACGACGCGGCTGCCGGCGGCGGTGATCGGGAGCCGGGCGAGGCGAGCGGGGTCGTCGGCGGCAGCGACGTACAGCACCACGTCCGCCTGGCGCCCGGCCTCGACCACACGCCCGACGGGCAGGCCGCCGAGCGCGCTCCGGATCGCACGCTCGACCGCGGCAGCGGACAGACCGAGGCGAAGGAGGTCGTCCCGCCTGGGTCGCACCCGGATGCCGGGCGCGGCGAGCGCGCCCTCTGCATGCACGTCGACCGCGCCCGGCACCCCGGAGAGGCGCTGGCTCACCGCCGTGGCCGCCTGCTCGAGCGCGACCAGGTCCGGCCCGCGCAGCCGGACGATCAGCGCGGCGCCCGCCCCTTCCAGGGTCTCCTCGATGCGCTCGTTCAGGAACTGCTTCACGTCGAAGGTGAAGCCGCCGATGGTGGCCGCGCGCTCCCGGAGCGCCTCGGTGACCTCCGCCGCGTCCGCGTCCGGGCGCAGGCGGACGAGCAGCTCGCTGCGCTCGGCGCCGAAGCCGTGGTCCTCGGCGAGAGTCGCACGCCCGATGAACTGCGCCACCGACTGGATGCCGGGCACGCCGAGGAGCGCCCGCTCGGCCGCCGCGCCGACGCGCGTCGACTCGCCGAGGCCGACGCCCGGCGCGCCGGTCATGTGCATGACGAAGTTGGTCTCGTGGAACTCGGGCAGGAACTCGAGCCGCAGCAGGGGAACGAGCGCGACGCCCGCGATCAGGGCGAGGACGCTCCCCAGCAGGACCCTTCGTGGCCGGTCGAGCGCACGGCCGAGCGCGCGCTCGTAGCGCGCGCGCAGCGCGAGCACGCGCCGCGGCGGCTCCTGGTGCCGGGCGACGGCGCCGGGCAGGAGCACGAGGCAGAGGGCCGGCGTCACCGTGAGCGCCACCACGAGCGAGGCGAGCGTCGCGAGAACGTAGGCGAGCGCTAGCGGCCGGAAGAGCGCGCCCTCGAGCCCGCCCAGCAGAAAGACGGGAAGGAACACGAGCGCCACCATGACGGTCGCGTAGACGACGGCGCTGCGCACCTCGACCGAGGCGGCGAGGATCACGTCCAGCGCCCGCGCGCCGGGTGGGGCGGCGCGCAGGCGGCGCCAGGCGTTCTCGACGTCGATGATCGCATCGTCCACCACCTCGCCGACCGCGATCGCGAGGCCGCCGAGCACCATCACGTTGAGCGTCGCACCGACGCCGCCCAGCACCACCACGGCAGCGAGGAGCGAGAGCGGCATGGCGACGACGCTCACCAGCGCCGCGCGCAGGTGGCCGAGGAAGAGCAGCAGCACGATCATGACGAGCACCGCGCCGGCGAGGAGCGCGCGGCGCAGGTTGCCGAGCGCGTGCTCGACGAAGCTCGCTTGGCGGAAGAGCGCCTCGTCGACACGCACGCCCGGCGGGAGGATACGGACGATGGCGCGCAGCGCCGCCTCGACGCCCTCCGTGATCGCCACCACGTTCACCTGGGGCTGCTTCGAGACCATGAGCAGCACGCCGCGATCGCCGTTCACGATCGCGTCCCCGATGGGCACCGCGGGGCCGTCGGCCACATCGGCGACGGCCGCCACCGGAACCGGCCCGCCGTCGCGGCCCGGGAGCAGGGCGCGCGCGACGTCATCCGCGCCATGCACGCGCCCGTCGAACCAGGTGAGCAGCCGCTGCCCCGGGCGATCGAGGAAGCCCGAGCCGGCGGCGGCATCGGCGGTGCCGACGGCCGCGGCCAGGTCGTCGAGCGTCGCACCCGCCGCGAGCAGACGCTCCGGGGTCGTCGTCACCTGGATCTGCCGCACGCCGCCGCCGTAGATGACCACGTTGGCGACGCCGGGAACCGAAAGGAGACGGGGCCGAATCGTCCACTCCGCCAGGTCGCGCAGCACGAGCGGCGAGACGTCCGGGTCGCCGCGCAGCCCGATGGCGAGCACCCAGGAGAGCACGGAGGAGAGCGGGGCCACCGCCGGGGTGATGCCGCGCGGCAGCTGCCCCCCGGCGAGCGCGACGGCCTCGATCACGAGCTGGCGCGCGCGATACGGGTCCGTCCCGTAGTCGAAGACCGCGCTCACGACGCTCAGCCCGAGCGCCGAGGACGAGCGTAGCTTCGCGACCCCCGGCATCCCGCCGAGGGCGCGCTCGAGCGGGGTCGTGACCAGCGCCTCGACGTCCTCGGCGGCGAACCCCGGCGCTTCGGTCTGGACCTCGACGATCGGCGGCGCGAACTCCGGGAAGACATCGAGCGGCGCCCGATGCGCGCTCCACACGCCGGCGGCGACGAGCGCCGCCGCCAGCACGAAGACGACGGGCGGGTGCGTGAGCGCCGCCCGGATCAGGCGCGCGACCATCGCTAGGCCTCCTAGTCCTCGCCCGCCGGCAGACGGGACGCCGAGAGCAGGCTCGCCGCGCCGGTGACGACGATCCGTGCTCCCGCCTCGACGCCGGAGGTGATCTCGACCCGCCCGTCGCGGGCGATCCCGAGCCCGACCGGGCGCCGCACGTAGCGGCCCGCCTCCGCGACGAAGACGAGCGGCTGCGCGTCGTCGTAGACGACGGCACCCGTCGGTACGACCACCGCCTCGCGCGGGGTTCCCACCTCCAGCGCCACGGCGCCAGTCATGCCCGGACGCAAGCGCCCGTCGTGATCGTGGACACGGACGCGGACCGGCGCCGTTTGCGTGGCGGGATCGACGTAGCTCGGGCCGGTGTCGACGCTGCCGGCGAAGCGCTCCCCCGGGAAGGCGTCCGCCACGAAGCTCGCCTCGGCCCTCGGGTCGACGCGCGGCACGTCTATCTGCATGACGCGTGCGATCACCCAGAACTCGTGCGGGCCGAGCGCCGCCCGCGCGACGTCGCCGCCGAAGGCGGCGAGCACCTTGCGGGCCCGGTCGGCGGCGGCGGCGGCGCTCACCGCCTCGGCCCGCGCCGCGTCCAGCTCCTTGCGCGGGGCCACACCGCCGGCGAGCGACTCGAGCCTGCGGACCTGCTGCGCGGCGAGCGTGCGACGGGCCTCCGCCTCCGCGAGCGCGGTCCGCGCGTCACGCACCTCGGGCGGCTCGCCCTCGGCGAGCACCGTGCCGAAGGCGCGCACGACGTCGCGTATCGCGGCGGTCGTCGCGAGCCCCGTCTCGATCCCGGGGACCTCGGGCTCCCGCGGCGCGCTCTCCTCGTGCGCCTCGTCCGCAGGCCGCCCGCACGCGAGCACGAGCGCCGTGACGGCGACCAGGCGCCGCCACCTCATGGCGCGACGCCGCCCATCGCCTCGACCAGATCCGCCTCGGCGACGTGGAGATCGAGCCAGGCGTCGATCGCCCCCGCGCGCACCTGCAGGAGCCGGTCCTGCTGGAGGAGGAGATCGGGGAGGGCGAGATAGCCCGCGTCGAAGCCGCGCTCGAGGAGGTCGCGGGCCTGGGTGGCGGCGGGCAGTGCCTCGCGCTCGTAGCGGCGCCAGGCCTCCTCGGCGGTGCGGCGGTGGGCGAGCGCCAGGTGGACGTCGCGCGGGATCTGCGCCCGCAGGCGCGCCTCCTCGGCGGCGGCGCCGCGGGCCTGGGCGAGGAGCGACGCCTCGGTGCCCTGCTCGCGGTTGAAGAGCGGCAGCGGCACCGACAGGCCGCCGCCCGCGACGTGCTCTTGGAGCCGCTCCTCGCGGTAGAAGCCTCGCAGGATGGGGTTCGGGATGCGGCCGCGCCGCGCCGTGAGGCGCGCCTCGCCCTCGAGGCGCGCGCGCTCCTCGCGTGCGGCGGCCAGGTCGGGACGGGCTTCGAGCGCGCGGGCCACGAGCTCGTCCTCGGCCGGCGATGGGGCGAGCGCCAGATCCTCCACCGACACGGAGAGCGGCTCGCCGGGCTCGGCGCCCATCGCGAGCGCGAGGCGGCCCTCGGCGCGCGCGTGCTCGGCCTCGGCGGCGGTCTTCTCCTGCGCCGCGCGCGCCGTCTCGACCTCGGCCAGGCGGGCGTCGAGCGCGCCCGTCTCGCCCGCGCGGGTGCGTCGGCGGGCGGCCTCGGCGAGGCGGGAGGCGAGCGCGAGCCGCTCGGCGGCGAGCTTCTGCCGGCGCTCGGCGGCGGCGAGCGCGAAGAACGCCCGCCGTACCTCGCCCTCGACCGTGCGGCGGCGGTCGGCGAGGAGGTGTTCCGCATGGGTCACGTCGTGCTCCGCGGCCGCGATGCGAAGCCCGCGTTGCCCGCCCACCTCGATCTCCTGCTCGAGCTGCACGCCGCGGTCCTTGGCGTCCCTGAGGCCCGGCTCGGTGTGGCGCGCGAGGTCGGCCGATAGGACGGGGTTCGTCTGCACGAGGCGCGCCTGGCGGAGGCGTCCGCGCGCCGCGTCGAGCTCGGCCGCCGCGGCGCGGAGCGCCGGGCTCGCTGCCCGCGCGCGCGCGAGCACTTCGTCGAGCGCGAGCGGTGTGGCGGCTGCAGACCCGCCCGGCGCGGTGCTCAAGAGGACTGCGACGAGTGCCCCTCGCGCAGCTCTTCTCGCCATCACGCTTCCACGTAGCACGTCACGAAGGTCAGCAAAACGGAATGCGTGCCGGCCGTGAGGCACGCGCATTGACAGTGTAGCCGTCCATCGATGAAGCGAGCGTGAAGATGCGCCCCAGCTGAAACGGCCAGCGCCTTCAGGAGCGCGCGTCGGCGAGGGGCAGGGTCACGATGACTCGCGTCCCGACCCCGGCCGCGCTCTCGAGCGCGATGCGCCCCTGGTGGCGTGTCGCGATTTCCTGGCACAGTGCGAGGCCGAGCCCGGTGCCCGTCGTCGCGCCCCGACCCCGACGGAAGCGCCCGAAGACCTGCGGGAGATCCGCCGCCGGGATGCCCGGACCGTCGTCATGCACCTCGATCGTCGCTCTGCCGGCGTCCGAGCGCACCGCGAGGCGCACGGCGGCGGAGGGCGGCGTGTGGCGGAAGGCGTTGTCCACGAGGTTGAGCACGAGGCGCTTCAACAGGTCCGGGGCACCGCACACCGCCACCGGCTGCTCGTTCTCGCACGCGAAGCGCCGGCCCTGCTCCTGTGCCACGGGCTCGAGGAAGTCCGCCACCTCGCGCGCCACGGCGTCGAGGCGAACGACCCCGGTGCCGCCCACACCGGCCTCGACGGCGCTCAGGGTGAGCAGGTCCGCCGCCAGCCGTCCGAGCCTCTCGGTCTGCTCGAGCGCGTCGAGGAGGCCGTTGCGATAGCCGTCCGGGGAGCCGCCACGGCCAAGGGCGACCTCGAGGTGTGCCCTCAGCGCCGCGATCGGCGTGCGTAGCTCGTGGGCCGCGTCCGCGGTGAATCGGCGCAGGTGGCCGACCGCCGTCTCCAGACGGCCGAGCAGCCGGTTCAGCACGGCGACGAGCCGGTCCACCTCGGTGGTGCGGCCGGAAGCCAGGCGGCGGTCGAGCGAGGACGCCTCGAGGGTCTCGAGCTGAGCCGCGAGCTGGCCGATCTCGGCCGTGGCGCGGGTCGTCATGGCCCACGCGAGGAAGGCGAGCGCGCCGAGGAGCAACGCGGCCGACGCCCCGATCGCGAGCCGCGCCCGGCGCACCGTGCGCAGCTCCCGTCCCACGCGAACGCCGATCTCGCTCCACCCGACGCCGGGCGCGGCGTACCAGACGATCCGGTACGCGGTCCTGCCCTGCCCGATCGTGGCGTACCGGGTCGCGCGCACAGCGGGGGCCGCCTCCTCCGCGAGCGCGGCGGGGATCGTTCCCGATGCGGCGAGCACACGGCCGTCGACGGCCCGCATCCGGACGAACTTCCCGTCGCACTTCCAGGCGCCAAAGCCTCGCTCGTCGGCGACTCGAGCGACGGCCCGGGAGAAGTCCCCGGCGCGGGCCGCATCGCCGAGCTCGGCGAGCGTCTCCGCCTCCTCCTCGAGCGCCGCATCGATGGGGCCCCACACCGCGTGCTCGACCAGGATGACGGTGCCGACCGACGCGGCCAGCACGGCGGTCCCCGCCAGGCTCGCGAACGCGAGCGTCAGTCGCCAGCGGAGGCTCCGCGGCCGCCTCACCGCGCACGCTCGTCGAGCACGAATCCCGCGCCCCGGATGGTGTGCAGCAGCGACGCGGCGCCGGCCCCGTCGATCTTCCGGCGGAGCCGGCTCACGTGGACGTCGACCAGGTTGGAGAGCCCATCGTAGTTCTCGTCCCAGCAGTTCTCGAGGAGCATGGTGCGCGTGACGAGCTCGCCGGCGTGACGCATGAAGTACTCGAGGATGGCGAACTCCTTCGCGGTGAGCGACACCGGGACGCCACCGCGTCGGACGTGGAAGCGGCGGGGGTCGAGCTCGAGGTCGCCCACGCGCAGCACCAGCGCGACGGCCGGCGTATGGCGCCGGCGCAACGCGTGCACGCGCGCCACGAGCTCGGGAAACGCGAACGGCTTGACGACGTAGTCGTCCGCGCCCGCATCCAGCCCGGCGACACGGTCGGCGACCTCGCCACGCGCGGTGAGGATGAGGACGGGCACCGCGTTCTCCCTGCCGCGCAGGGCCCGGAGCAGGGAGAGGCCGTCCATGCCCGGGAGCCCGACGTCGAGCACGACGAGGTCATAGGGGTTCACGTGCAGCAGGTCGAGGGCGGTCTCGGCGCTCGGCGCGCGGTCCACCGCGAAGCCGCGCGCGGTCAACCCGTCGCCCAATGCCGCGAGGAGGGCGCGGTCGTCTTCGATCACGAGCAGTCTCATCGCCCTGGCGGGGAGCACCTCCTATAGCCGAGCGGCACACCCGCCGGAAAGCGGGGACCGCCCGAGGGCCGGCGGCTTCATGATGTCTTCATGGAAGCGGCGCTAGCCTTACGGCGGCAGCCATGTGCGGCATTGTCGGAGTCCTCGAGCTCGACGGGAGCACGTCGCCGTCGCGGCACGTCCTCGAGTCGATGGCCACCGCCATCGCGCACCGGGGGCCGGACGAGCGCGGCATCTGGACCGACGGCTGCGTCGGGCTCGCGGCACGGCGTCTCCGCGTCGTCGATCTGGTGACGGGCCAGCAGCCCCTGGTGAACGAGGACGGATCCATCCGGCTGGTGGCGAACGGGGAGATCTACAACGCCCGGGAGCTGCGGGACGACCTGCGGGGGAAGGGACACCTCTTCACGACGCGCACGGACACCGAGGTGATCGTGCACGCGTACGAGGACGCGGGGCCGGCGTGCCTCGAGCGCCTCGAGGGCATGTTCGCCTTTGCATTGTGGGACGGGCGCCTGCAGCGTCTCGTTCTCGCCCGCGATCGCTTCGGGGAGAAGCCGCTCTACTATGCGCGCCTGCCACGGACGTTGCTGTTCGCCTCCGAGCCGAAGGCGCTCTTGATGCACCCCGGCGTCTCGCGCGAGCTCGACTGGCAGGCGCTCGCTCGCTACCTGACCCACGACTACGTGCCCGCTCCGCGTGCGATCTTCCGTGCGCTGCGCAAGCTGCCGCCGTCTCACTGGATGGCCGTGAGCGCGGACGGCTCGGAGACCGGCGGCCGCTACTGGACACCCCCGGCGCCGCGGGCCATCCGGCCGACGATGCGGGAGGCCGCCGAGGGCGTCCTCGACCTCCTGCGCCGGTCCGTACGCCGCCGCGTGGTCTGCGACGTGCCCTGGGGGGTTTTTCTCTCGGGCGGACTCGACTCGAGCCTCGTCACGGCCCTGGCCGCCGCCGAGTCGCCGCGCCCCGTCAAGACGTTCGCCATCGGCTTCGGCGAGTCGACCTATGACGAGCGGGCAGCGGCCGCGGACGTCGCCGCGAGGCTCGGCACCGAGCATCACGAGGTCGTCCTGACGCCGAGCGGGGCGCGCGAGCTCCTGCCCGACGTGGCACGCTTCTTCGACGAGCCCTTCGCCGACGCCACCGCGCTGCCCGCCGTGCTCCTCGCCCGGCTGGCGCGGCAGCACGTCACCGTCACGCTCTCGGGAGATGGCGGCGACGAGCTGTTCTGCGGCTATCCCACCCAGACCGCCCATGGAGCCGCCGATCTGTACGCGCGTGTTCCGCCCGTGCTACATCGCGCGCTCGTCGCCGCCGCCGGGCGTCTGCCGACCTCGCACCGCTACCTGAGCTTCGATTTCGCCCTGCGCCGCTTCTTGCGCGAGGCGAGACGGCCTGCGCTCGAGCGACACCTGCGCTGGATGGGGAGCTTCGCGCCCGAGACGCTCGGCCGCCTGCTCGTCCCGGACGTTCACCGCGAGATCCGGGACCCGGAGCCCTACGAGGAGGCGTACGACGGGATCGCGCCGCTCCGACCGCGGTCCGCCCGAGAGATCGCGACTGCGCTGGACTTGATCTTCTACCTCTCCGAAGACAATCTCGTGCAGGCTGATCGTTCGTCGATGTCGACCGCGCTCGAGGTGCGTGCACCCTTTCTCGACCGCCGCCTCGCCGAGTACGTTCTCGGCCTTCCCGTAGACCTCCGCGCCGGTCTGTGGCGCACGAAGCCGCTCCTCCGGCGGGCGGCCCGCGCCGTCCTGCCGGCGCGCGTGACGCGGCGTCGCAAGCACGGGTTCGGTGTGCCGACCGGAGCCTGGCTGCGGGGGGAGCTGCGCGACCCGCTGACCGACATGCTCGCCCCCGGCCGCTTGCGCCGCCAGGGCATATTCGATGCCCGCTACGTGTCCGCGCTGCTCGACCGGCACCTCTGCGGCACGGCCAACCATCGCAAGGAGCTCTGGACGCTGCTCATGTTCCAGCTCTGGGCGGCCACGTACTGCGGCGCATGAGCCGGCGGCTCGTCGCCGTCCTGGTCGTCGTCGCTCCGCTCTTCTTCTGGCGACTCGGGCGGCCGGGGTTCTCGGACACGGAAGGGATGTTCGCCGAGCCGGCGCGCGAGATGCTGGCCAGCGGCGACTGGGTGACGCCTCGCATGAACGATGAGCCGTTCCTCACCAAGCCGCCGCTCATGTACTGGCTCTCTGCGGCGCTGTTCACCCTCACCGGACCGACGGAGCACGCTCGCCTCTGGCCGGCGCTTGCCGGGCTCGGCACGGTCGCGGTGACCGGTGCCCTCGGCGCGCTGCTGTTCGGCGAGGGCGCGGGCGTGGCGGCGGCGCTGCTCCTCGCCACCAGCGTCGGCTTCTTCGTCGAGTCGCGGCTGCTGCGCGCGGACATGGTGCTCGTGCTCGCCATCACGCTCGCGCTCTACTGGTACGTCCGGCTGCGACGCGGCGGCGGGGTCCTCACGGCCGTCGCCTTGTGGGCGACGATCGGACTGGGGATGCTCGACAAGGGGCTCCTTGCCGTCGTACTTCCCGCGGGAATCATCGCCGCGACCGAGGCCGGGGAAGGCGTCCTCCGTCCACGCACCCTGATCGCTCGCCTGCGAGCGCTCCACGCGCCGGTCGGGATCGCCGTGCTGACCGTCCTCGCCGGCCCCTGGCACGCGCTGGCGGCGCTCCGCAACCCGGGCTTCCTCTGGGACTACGTGGTGAACCAGCACGTGCTCTTCTTCTTCGACCAGAAGCTGCCGCGCGATTCGCTCCCGGACTCGCTCGGCTTCTTCCTGGCCATGTTCCCGGCGCGGGGCCTCCCCTGGAGCCTCCTGCTCCCGGCGGCGGGCGTGTGGACCTACCGCACGGCCCGCGACGATCCCGCGCGCGCACCCGCCGTCGGCCTGCTCGCGGCCTGGGTGACGGTGGTGGTGGGCTTCTTCGCTCTGGCGCCCTCGCGGCTCGAGCACTACTCGCTGCCCGCACTCCCCGCGACGGCGCTCCTCGTCGGAGCCCTGCTCGTCGACGCTCGCTCCCGCGTGAGCCTCGGCTGGCTGGTCGGTCCGCTGGGAGCGGGGGCGGCGCTCGCCCTCGGTGTGCTGCTCCTCCCACCCGGTCGGCTCATCGCCTGGATCGAGCCGACGTTCACGGGCCTCGGCCTCGACGCGCTCGTCCGGCCGACCGGGCTCCTGCTCGCCGCGGTGCTGAGCGGCATGGCGCTCCTCCTCGCCACGCAGCGAGCCCGCCTCGCGATGGGGATCGGCATCGCCGGGACGGCGGTGCTTCTCGTCGTGGTCCAGGTCGCCCACGAACGCGTCGAGGCGCTCTTCTCGTGGCGTCCCTTCGCCCAGATGATCCACGATCGCGCTCCGAATGGAGCTCGCGTCTTCTTCCGCGCATCGGACGAGTACCAGCTGTGCGGAGGGCTCGAGTACTACCTCCGGCAGCCGCTCGATCTTCTCGCCCCCCCGGGGTGGGTGCCTCCGACGTTCCTCGCCGGGCGCGCGGAGCGGCTGTTCACGTCTCCGGCGGAGGTCGGGCGGATCTGGCGCGAGGGCGCAGCCTTCTGGGTGAGCGACGACGTGGCGCCGCCCGGGGCGGAGGGGAAGCTCGCTCCCGCTCCGCACGCGCTGGTGGCTCGCGCCGGAAGCCGCGTGCTCCTGCAAGCGCAGTAGTCACGCGGCCGATCGCCGGAGACGACGCTACGATGCGAGCGCCACCGACGCGACCGCGCGCCGCAGGCGTGCCGCGACCGATTTGAAGGCGGGCGTCTTCGAGCGGCCGTCCAGGCGGCGGGGCACGAGCGCATTCGCCTCGGGGTAGTACATCGCCAGGTTGCCGGGGCGGATGTCGACCAGGGCCACCGCCGCCTCGAGCTGCCCGACGTCCGTCACGACGACGACGCGGTCGCCCTCCGTCACCCCGAGCCGCGCCGCGTCCGCCGCCGCCATCATGACCACGTCGCGCCGGCGGTTGCCGCGATAGACGTCCTCCTCCTCGTAGACGACGGTGTTGAACTGGCCCTCGGAGCGCAGCGTCGTCAGGCGGAACTCGCCGGCCGCCGGGACGAAGTCGGGGAGCGGCGTGGGGTGGAAGCGGGCTCGCCCGTCCGGCGTCGCGAAGCGCGCCTCGTGGAAGGTCCGGCCGGCGATCGTGAACTCGCGCCGCGTCTCGTCGATGCGGGCGAGGGCGCCGAAGCCGGGCACGACCTTCGCCATCTCCTCCCGGAGCCGTCGATGGCTGCGAAGCGCCGACCAGTCGAAGCGGCCGGAAGGGAGGATCAGCTCGGCGAGGGACGCGATCACCTCGACCTCGGAGCGCATCTCGCCCGCGACGGCGGGCGTGCCGCCCTCGGAGAGGCGCACGAAGTTGAACATCGACTCCTGCGTCGTCGCCTGCGCCTCCTCGTCGCGCGCGAGGACGGGCAGGATGATCGCGGTCCGGCCGCGGCCGTGGACGTGGCACTCGTTCAGCTTGGTGGTGATCGCGATGCTGGTCGGGACCCTGCGCAGCGCTGCGGCGGTCCAGGCGCGGTCGGGGTTGCTCGCGAAGAGGTTCCCGCCAAGGAGCACGCAGGCCTGGATGCGCCCCTCGGCGGCGGCGACCATCGAGGAGTACGTGTCCTGGCCGGCGCCGGGCACCACCCGGATGCCGTACAGCTCCTCCAGCCGGGCCGCGAACGCCTGCTTCAGGCTCGGCGTCATGCCGCACGACCCCACCCCCTGCACGTTCGAGTGCCCGCGGATGGGCAGCAGCCCGCACCCCGGCCGCCCGAGCCAGCCGCGCGCCAGCGCGAGGTTGGCGAGCGCGAGGACGTTGTCGACGCCGTGCGCGTGGTGCGTGAGCCCCATCGCCCAGCAGAACACGCCGCGCCGGGCGGCGGCGAGCAACGCGACCGCCCGGTCGATCTCCGCGCGCGCCACGCCCGAGCGCCGGGCGAGCTCGTCCCACGACGACGCCGCCAGGTCTGCCGCGACCGCCTCCCAGCCGCTCGTGTGCTCGGCGATGAACGCGCGGTCGGCGGCGCCCACCTCGACCACGCCCTTGAGCAGGGCCTTGAAGAGCGCCACGTCGGCGCCCACGTGCGGCTGGAGGTAGAGGTCCGAGACCGTCGAGCCGAAGAGCATGCTGCGCCAGTCGGAGGGCACGCGGAAGCGGACGAGCCCCAGCTCGCGCAGCGGGTTCACGACGATCACCTTCCCGCCGCGGCGGCGGAGCTGGACCAGCTGGCTCACGAGACGCGGGTGGTTGCTCGCCGGGTTGGCGCCGGCGACGAGCACCAGGTCGGCCTGCGTCAGGTCCTCGAGCGTGATCGACGCCGTGCCCGAGCCGTAGACCTGGGCGAGCGCGACGCTGGACGCGCTGTGGCAGTAGAAGGAGCAGTTGTGGATGTTGGCCGTGCCGTAGGCGCGCGCCACGAGCTGCATCAGGAACGCCGCCTCGTTGCTCGCGCGCCCCGAGGAGTAGAAGAAGACCTGGTCGGGAGGCGCCCCGCGGAGCGCCGCGCCGGCCCGGTCGAGCGCCTCTGCCCACGAGATGCGGCGGAAGCGCGGGTCGCCGTCGGTGGCGACGAGCGGGAAGGCGAGACGCCCGAGGCGCTCGAGCTCGGCCGACGTGAGCCGCTCCACGGCCGCGATGGGCGTCGAGCGGAAGTACTGCTCGGCGATCGGCGCGGCCATGTCGCCCGCCTGCGCCTGCACCGCCTTCTTGCACACCTCGGGGAAGTGGCCCGCCTCGTTCACCATCCCGCCCTGCTGCCCGCCCATGCCGAGCGCGCACGTCTTGCAGGCGTTGCGCGAGCGGAGCCGGCGGTAGAGGCGGACGAGGCCACCCGCCTCGCGGCCCTTGCGCAGCACGTAGGCGACGGCGGCGAGACCGCCGCCCCCACGGACCCGCGGACGCGCCATCGCGCCGGAGGCTAGGAGACTCGCGCCCCGACCGCAAGGCGAGCGCGCGGCGTCCGTCCTCCGCCGACGCGCGGCGGCGTGCCGCAGCGGGGCGCGATGCGGTCGAGGCTCTTCTGCTGCGCGCGCCACCCGCGCAGCTGGCTCGTCGCCCAGCGGTACTCGCCCACCTGCTCGGGCCCCAGCTCCTGTGTGACGCGGAACCAGTCCGAGGCCTCGCGGTAGCGCCCCTCGCAGAGGCGTCTCAGCCCGACCGCGTACGCGCCCTGGGCGCGCGTGCGGGCGTCGGTGGCGCGCTGCCAGACGTCCCGCTCCGATGCCTTCCCGAGCAGGAAGTTGCCGAGCACGTCGGCCCCGTCGGGCCGCGGCGTGCCGAAGTAGCGGGTGAGGGCCTCGCGGCGGGCGCGGTCGGTCGGGCCGCGGCGCAGCGCGGCGAGCGCGCGCACCAGCCACACCCACTCGGGTCCCTCGCCGTCCTCGGGGCGCTCGATCGCGTCCCAGAGGAGGCCGTCCTCGCCGCGATCGAAGAACACCATGCTGGCCTGGTTCTGGAGCCCCCTGGGCAGGCGGGCGCGGAGCCAGGCGAGCGCCTCCGCCTCGCCCTTCCACCGCTTCAGGATCTGATAGCTCGCGGTCTGGAACTCGACGCCCATCACGCTGCGCTCGGTCAGGCTCGAGCTCATGCGGAAGGCGAGCTCGCGGCGTCCCTGGAGCTCGAAGGGATCCCAGAGGTAGCCGAGGCCGCGCCTCGGGAGCCCGCCCTTCACGAGCGCCTCGAACGCCTGCAGGGCCTCCTCGTCGGGGGCCTTCTCGAAGGCCTCGTGGAAGCGCACGCGGATGTCGTCGAGCCAGGCCTGCGGCTCGAGCGGGCCCTTGAAGGCGCGCAACGTGTCGGCCGCGTCCTTGTAGCGCCCGTGCTCCCACAGGAACCGCACGTACAGCGTCCGCGTCCAGAGCAGGTCCGGGTAGCGGTCCATGTCGAGGAGGAAGAGGGCCTCCGCGTGCCGGGGGTCACCCAGGCGATCGCGGATGAGCGCGGCGCGCACGAGCGCGCCGCTCTGCCAGCTCGGGAGCGCCGGCTTGATGGCCTCCCACGCCTCGGCGTACCTGCCTTCCTCGTAGTAGGCGCGGGCGATCGCGGTCTCGGCGGAGACCCCCTCCAGGCCGGCCTGCGGGACGTCGCGTGCGAGCCACGCCTCGGCGGCCGCACGCGCCCGCGCGTACTGCTCGCGCCACTCGAGATACCCGACCAGGTCCTCCGTGAGCGGCCAGCTGTCCGGGAAGTCGCGCAGCAGGCCGCGATAGAGCCCCTCGACGGACGCGTCCTTCCGCCCGCGCAGTGACGCGACGTAGCCGAGCGCCCGCCGCCGGCTGTCGAGCGACAGGGTCGGGTCGGCGACGTAGCGCTCGAGGCGGGCCGTGTCGCCGAAGAGATAGGCCGACCAGACCGCGTCGCCCGGCAGGCGCCGCTCGGCGACGCGCAGGAGGTGGCGGTAGAGGCGCTCGGCGAGGTTCAGGTCGTCGAGGTGGCGCTCGGCCGTGCGCGCCAGCCACGCGACGTGGACCGGGCGCGAGTCCATCGCGCCCGCCATCCGGCGCACGGCCTCGAAGCGCTCCGGCCTCCAGGCGCCGATGTAGGGATCGAGGGCGTCGAAGGTGCGGAAGCGCGGCCGCGCCCCGAAGGGGGCGGGAAGGGAGAGGTCCGCCAGGAGGAGCGAGAGGTCCGCCTTGCCCGCGCGCGCGTCGATCCGGTCCCGGTACCAGCGCGCGAAGGCGGCGGGGCGCGGCATGTCGGCGTCGGGGAGCGCGCGCGCGAACTCCTCGGCCGCGGGCAGCGAGGCGAGCTGGTCGAGCCGGAACTCTGCGCTGGCCCACAGCGCGGAGTAGAGGTAGCCGGCGTAGAACGCGGCGTACGTGTCGGCGTCGAGCACCGGTCCCGGGTAGTGCCCGCCGGCCAGGTCGAGCTCACCCTCGAAGCGCAGCACCAGGTCGCCGGCCTGCACGCGTAGTGCCCGGCCGATGAGCGCGGCGATGACGCCCACGGTGTCGTCGCTGCCCGTGTAGAGGTCGAGCTGGCGGACCTTGCGCGTCCAGCTCGTGTCGGCGGTGTCGCGGAAGAGGTGGGCGAGGACGAGGTACGGCATCACCTCGGGGAAGATCCGGTTGGGGAGGAAGGCGTTCAGCTCGAGCGCCGACTTGAGGACCGGGAGCGAGAAGGGGCGCTCGATGAAGTGCGCCTGCACCCACGCGAGCCAGCCCGGGTAGTCGTGGTCCTCGGCCCGGCGCACGAGTACGAGCAGCGCGCTCAGCTCGTCGCCCGACGCCTCCGCCAGCGCCGCGAGCGCGCGCTCGTCGCGCAGGACGAAGGCGCGCACCGGGTCGGCGGCTGGAAGCGCCTCCGCGAGCCGGCGCGCGCTCTCGGAGTAGTCGAGCAGGTAGGCGAGGAGCGCCGTCTCCCGCCGGAGGTCGGCGCCGGTGAGCGCGGCCGACATGGCGAGGAACGCCCACGCCTTGGCGCGCAGGCGGTCCGTCATCTCGAGGAGGTCGAGCGACTGGAGGGTCAGGTAGACGAGGTCGCGGCCGATGCGTGCCAGCTCGCGCGAGTCCGCGGTGTGCGACGCCTTGCCGTCGGCGGCGCGCAGGTCGGCGAGCAGGTCGGCGGGGTTCAGGCGCTCCGGGCCCGGCGCGGGGGCGTCCCCCCCGCCGGGCGCCGCTCCCTTCCCCTTCCCGACCACCACCGCCCACCTCTCGAGCGCCTTCATGCAGTCGCCGAAGTCGGGCAGCTCGGGCAGCGTCCCGACGCCCCCGCCGGCGATCTCGATCCGCCACGCGCCCCGCTCGAAGGTGGCCGACACGGGGAGGGGATCGTGCCCGCCGAACCACGCCTGCACCTCGGTGAAGGCCGCGAGGCAGCGCCGGTCGGGCTGGAGCCGGTACGCCGCGTGGAGCCCTTCGCGCATCTGCTCCGGCGGCAGCGCGAGCAGCGGCGAGGCGGGGCGCGTGGCCGCGGGGGCGGCAGCCGGCACGGGCGCCGGCGCGGGCGACACCGGGGGGACGTCCTGGGCCCACCAGAGGTAGCCCGCCGTCCCGAGGAGCGCCAGCAGGATGAGGAGCCTACCGAGCTCCCCCCCGGCCGACGCACGGTCTCCATCCGAAGCCTCCACCACCCCGCTCGGCGCCGCCGGAGGGCGGCCCCTTCGAGTAGAGAGGGCGCGCGCGCGAGTGTCAACCAGCCGGCGGGGACGCGCGGATCGGCCCCGGCCCTCAGACCGCGGCGAGGGCGCGTCTGCGCACGCCTCGAGGAGACATTGGATGTCGGGGCTACCGCGGCAGGCCGGTCGCCAGCGCCAGCAGCACCCCGACCGCCACGCTGCCGACCGCGGCGCAGGCCCGCAGCACGAGCTCGGCCCGCGCGAACCGCTCGGCCGCGAGCGCGAGCGGCATGCCGAGGAGCGTGCTCATGGCGATCATGCCGCCGATCGAGCCGCCGCCGAAGGTCGCCACGTAAGCGAGCGCGAGCCGTGGCGAGGGGATGGTCGCGAGCACGCCGAGCATGAGCGCGGCGCTCCCGGCAAGGCCGTGGACCAGGCCGACGACGAAGGGCCGGCGGGCGGCGCGCACGGGGTGGTGCTGCGTGGCGTCCCGCTGCGTCCGCGGGTGGACGTGCGGGTGTAGGTGCTCGCGGCCGTCGTGCGCGTGCCCGTGGAAGTGGAGCCGCCCGCCGCGCCAGAGGGTCCCGAGGAGGTTCAGGCCGAGCCCGACGAGCATGGCCGCGACCGCGAGCTCGAGACCGGCGCCCAGCCGGGGCGGGATCTGGGCGTGCAGGCCCACGACCACGAGCGCGACGGCGAGGAGCGCGGCGGTGTGCCCGAGACCCCAGACGGCGCCGACGATCGACGATGCCCACAGGCTGCGCCGCGACGTCACGATGGTGGACACGGCCGCCAGGTGATCGACGTCGAGGGCGTGGCGGAGGCCGAGGACGAACCCGAAGGCGAGCAGGCCGAGGGCGCTGTGGGGCACGTCGGCGCCTATGTCCCGGCGCGCAGCACGCCGATCTGCACCAGGGCCTGGGCGACGATCAGGAGCCCGGCGATCGAGACGACGATCGCGCTCGCCAAGGGGACCGTCCGGACTCCTAGCCCTCGACCGCGTACACCTCGACCGGCGCCGCGATGCCTTTGAGCGGGACCGCGCCAACCGGGCGGAGGACCAGGCCGTTCGGCTCGCCGAGGGCCGCGCGCGTCGACTCGGTCACCAGGATCGAGGTGCCCAGGTCGCGCGTCTTCACCTGCAGGCGCGCCGCCTGGTTCACGGCGTCGCCCACGATGGTGTAGGTGACGCGGCCGCCGGCGCCGACGTTGCCGGCGATCATGTCGCCGGTGCAGATGCCGATGCCCGCCAGCAGGCGCTCGCCGCCCGCGGCGTTGCGCTCGACGAGCTCGCGCTCGACGGCGATGGCCGCCCTCACCGCGTGGCGGGCGTGGTCGGGGAGCGGGCGGAGCGGTCCTCCGAAGACCGCCACCACGCCGTCGCCGAGGAACTGCGTGATGAGGCCGCCCTCGCGCTCGACCACCCGCGCGACGACGGCGTAGTACTCGTTCAGGAGCTCGACCACGCGCGCCGGCGGCGTGCGCTGGGTCATCGCGGTGAAGCCGCGCAGGTCGACGAACATCGCCGTCGCCTGCGTGAGCTCGCCGCCGAGCGCGACGCCGCGCTCGAGCGCCTGCTCGGCCACCGCGCGGCTCACGTAGCGCCCGAAGAGCTCGCGCATGCGCGCCGCGCGCCTGAGCTCCTCGACCATCGCGTTGAAACGCTCGTTCAGCTCGCCGAGCTCGTCCGTCGACCGCACGGGCACGCGCACGTCGAGGTCGCCGGCGGCGACCCGCGCCATCGCGGAGCGGAGCGCCTGCACCGGCCGGTTGATGAAGCGCGCGACCAGGAGCGCCATCACGAACGACGCCCCGCCGGTCGCCACCACGATGTACGCCTGCGTGCGCAGGAGCTGGACCCAGAGCGGCCGCATCTCCTCCGGCAGCTCGCCGCCGAAGCGGCGCACCAGGCTCACGCTCACCATCAGCATGAGCAGGGGCGGCAGCACCGAGGTGACGAAGAAGGTGGCGCCCAGGCGCATCAGGATGGGGACCCGGAGGACGCCGCTGCGCTCGAGCCGTCCCTCGGGGAAGAAGAGCGGGATGTCGCGGCGGGAGTAGTACTCGGCGACCAGGAAGGCGAGCGCCGAGGCCACCGGCCCGCCGACGAACAGGATGCCGGAGAGGACGCGCGCGGCCTGCTCCGGGTCGGTGCCGACCACCCAGAGCTGGTAGGGAAAGTAGAAGAGGCCGGCCAGCGTCCAGCCCGCCATGCTGAAGGTGGCGACGGCGAGGGGGCGGTTCAGGGCCCGGCGACGGATGTAGCCGGGCACTGCCGCTGGATCGGCCCCGTGCAGCAGGCGCGCGCGCCACGCCTGGAGCGGGCCGAATATACGGATGCCGAAGATGAAGGTGGCGACCACGATCGTCGCGGTGACGACCACGAACACCCCGAGGTCCAGCAGCGGGCGCCGTGGAGGCCCCCAGGGGTCGACGTAGTTGAAGTAGAAGTAGACCATCGCCGCTCCCGCCAGGTTGGGCAGGGTACGGACCAGGTCGGGGACGGTGACGAGACGCCTGCGGATGGTCCCTCCCTAGCGCGATCGCACCCCCGAGGCGAGGGTGCCGAGGGCGGGCTATCCCGAGAGCAGGAGCTTCGTCCCCGCGATCACGAGCACCGCCGCGAGCAGCCGCCGGAGCGCGAGCGGTGGTAGCCGCCGCGCGCCGAGCCACGAGCCATAGAGCCCGCCGGCGAGGGCGACCGCGGCGAGGAGCGCCGTCCCGGGTGGCACCTGGCCGGCGGTCGACAGGTGCCCGAGGATGCCGGCGATCGAGTTCACCAGGATGAACACGACCGACGCGCCCGCCGTGCGTCGCGGCGTCTCCCAGCCGGCCAGGATGAGCGTCGGCGAGAGGAAGATGCCCCCGCCGATACCGGTCAGCCCGGCGAGGAGGCCGAAGCCAGCGCCGATCACGAGCAGCGTGCGTGCCGGCGGCGCCGGGCGGAGGTCGCCGCGCTCCAGCCGCGACCAGAGACGCCAGGCCCCGACGAGGAGCGTCAGCGCGAGGAGCGGCGCGTAGACGCTGGCGGGCAGCCTGATCGCGCCGCCGACGAACGCCGCCGGCACCGACGCGGCGCAGAGCGGCAGCAGGAGCCCCCCCGGGACGGCGCCCGCGGACGCGAAGCGCCACGTCCCCACCGCCGCCACCACGATGTTCATCGCGAGCGCGGCCGGCCGCATGGCGGCGGGGGCGACGCCGAAGAGCCCCATCGCGGCCAGGTACGCGGACGCCCCGCCGTGGCCGACCGAGGAGTAGAGCACCGCCGCCGCGAGGACGAGGGCGGCGAGCGCCGCGAGCTGGCCCGGATCAGTCGGCGCCGGCGACTCCCGTGCGCAGGACCTCGCCGAGCTTCGCCGCCGCGAACCGGATGCCGACGTAGAACGGCCCGAAGAGCGCGTAGCGCGAGCTCGCCGGGTCGAAGCGCATCTCGTGCACGAGCTTCTTGAAGACGAGCGGGTCGTCGGCGAAGAGCGTGACGCCCCATTCCCAGTCGTCGAGGCCGACCGAGCCCGCGATCACCTGCGTCACGCGGCCGGCGTACCTGCGCCCGATCTCGCCGTGGCCGCGCATCAGCTCGGCGCGCGCCGCGGGGGGCAGGTCGTACCAGTTCACCTGCTCGCCGCGCCGCTTCGACATCGGGTAGAAGCAGAGGTAGCGGCGCGGCGGGATCTTCGGGAAGAGACGCGGCGCGGCCATCTGTCGCATCTCCTCCTCGAGCTGCGCCCCCTCCGGCGCCACGCCCCGCGTCTTGAGCCGCGCCTCGGCGTGCCCGGCGAGGTCGTAGGTGCCGAGCTCGATCACGGACAGATAGGAATAGGCGGGGACCAGGAACGCGCGCAGGCGGGTGCGCGCCAGGGCCACCTCCTCGGCGCGCAGCGCCTCCAGGTCGCGGCGCCAGTGCATGAGGCAGAGGTCACCTTTGTGCGTGAGGAGCGTCCAGGAGCCGCTGTGGCCGTCTCGCGGCGCCGCCTGCCGTTCGAGGAGCGCCGTCGCCTCGGCGACGACCGCGTCCCGGTCCGCGCCGCCGAGCCCGTTCCAGCGCGGCCAGTCGACCGCGTACATCTCGTGGAGGACGTACCAGCCCTCCAGGGTCACGGGAGCGGCGCTCACCGGGTCCACGATAGCGCGCGCCCGGGGGCCTGTGAAAGGCACTTCTCAGGACGCGGCCAGTGCGCTAGAGAGGGCGGGCATGCCCTCGGCGCCCCCGGATCGGCGCGCGGCGGCGGCGGCCGGGCTCCTCCGGCGCGTCTTCGCCTCCCTCGAGGCACCGCTCACCTTCCGCCTGTGGGACGGGACCACGGCGCGCGTGGGCGGGCCGGGCGAGAGCGACTTCGCGGTCGTGTTCCGCTCGCGCGGCGCGTTCCGGCGCATCGTCCAGCGTCCCACGCCGCTCCGCTTCGGCGAGGCATACATCCACGGTGACCTCGACATCGAGGGGGACATCTTCGCCGCCATGCGCACGGCCAACGCGATCGAGCGGCTGCGCGTGCCGCTCGGGAGCCGGCTCGCGGTGCTGGCAGGACTGCTCCGCGTATGACGGCGCCCGACGTCCTCGTGGTGGGCGGCGGGCCCGCGGGCAGCACGGTGGCGTGGCGGCTCGCCCGTGCGGGGGCGCGCGTCACCCTCTTCGACGCCGCGACTTTCCCCCGCGTCAAGCTCTGCGCCGGCTGGGTTACGCACGCGGCGCTCGCCGACCTGGAGCTCGACCCGTCGGCCTACCCGTACACCATCCAGCCCTTCTCTGCCGTCTCGGTCGCGGTCGGCGACCACGAGCACGAGACACACTGGGACCGCACGGCGAGCTACGGCATCGTGCGCGCGGAGTTCGACACGTTCCTCCTCCGCCGCGCGGCGGCGGCCGGAGCCCGGGTGCACGAGGGCGCGCGGGTGCGCGAGGTGCGCGCGTTCCCGGGCGGCGTCGAGGTCGCGAGCGACGCCGGCACCGTCCACGCCGGGATCGTGGTCGGCGCGGGCGGGCACGGCTGCCCGGTCGCGCGTGGGCTCGGGCGCGCGCGCGGCGAGGAGCACGTGGTCGTGACGCAGGAGAGCGAGACGAGCGTCGGCGCGGAGCGCCTGCGCGCGCTCACGCCCCGCCACGGCTGGCCCGAGCTGATCGCCGAGCCCGACTTCAAGGGCTACGGCTGGTACTTCACGAAGGGCGACTTCCTGAACGTCGGCGTGGGCGCGCTCGGCGGCGAGCCGATCCGCCGCCGGCTCGACCGGCTGCTGGGTCGCCTCCGCGCCAGCGGGCGGCTGCCCGACGACCTCGCGCTCATGCCCTTTCGCGGGCACGCGTACGCGATCCGGCGCGGCCAGCCGCGGCGGCTCGGCGGCGAGCGCTTCGCGCTGGTCGGTAACGCGGCCGGGCTCGCGCGCGACATCTCGGGCGAGGGCATCGGCCCGGCGGTGCGGAGCGCCTGCCTCGCCGCCGAGACAATCCTCGACGGCGGGCCGGCCACCTACCCCGCGCGGATCGCGGAGGCCTTCGGTCGCCCGGCCGGCGCGCTCGCCCGCCTCGCGCGCCACGCTCCGGACCTTCTCATCGTTCTCGCCGCACGGCTCGCCTGCACGCGCCCCGGGCTGCGCCGGCGCCTCGTCCTCGAGGGCGCGTTCGGGATCGGGTGATGCCATGAGGCTCCGCACGAAGCGATTCGATGCCAGGGCGATCGCGTACCACTACGACGCGTCGAACGAGTTCTACGCCCTCTTCCTCGACCGGCGCATGGTCTACACCTGCGCCTACTACCGCCGCCCCGACGGCGACCTCGACCAGGCGCAGGAGGACAAGCTCGACCTCGTGTGCCGGAAGCTGCGGCTCGAGGCGGGCGAGCGGCTCCTCGACATCGGCTGCGGGTGGGGCAGCCTGGTCGTGTGGGCGGCCGAGCGCTACGGCGCGGACGTCCGCGGCGTGACCCTCTCGCGCGCCCAGGCCGAGTACGGGCAGGCATGGATCCGCCGCCTGGGCCTCCAGGAGCGCGCCCGCGTCGACCACCTGGACTACCGCGACCTGCCCGGCGACCTCCGTTTCGACAAGATCGCCGCCGTCGGCGTCATCGAGCACATCGGGATCAGGAACTACCCGGCCTACTTCGCGCGCGTGCACCAGCTCCTCGCGCCGGGCGGCCTCTTCCTGAACCACGGCATCACGCACGAGAAGCACTGGCGGCGCACCTCCGAGACCGCGTTCCTCGAGCGCCACGTCTTCCCGAACGGCGAGATGGACAACGTGAGCCACATCCTCGACGTGCTCGAGCGCGCGCGCTTCGATATCCGCGACGTGGAGAGCCTGCGCGAGCACTACGCGCGCACCACGCGGCAGTGGGTCGAGCGCCTGCAGGCGAATGCAGAGCGGGCGCGGGCGCTGGTCGGCGAGCGCATCTACCGCACGTGGATCGCCTACCTGGCCGCGTCGTCGGTCGCCTTCACGCAGGGCTCGACCGGCCTCTACCAGGTGGTCGCCTCGCGCCCCGATCCGGCGGTGCGCGGCGCGGTGCCGACCACGCGGGAGGGGATCTACTCGGCAGCGGCGCCGGCCGAACGGCGCAAGCTCGCACGCGCGTCCTGAGTCCCGGGTCCGCCTACGTGGTCAGCGGGGCGACCCGACCTCGAAGCGGAGCACGCGCGCCGCGCGCGCCTGAGCATCATCGTTCGTCAGCAGGCGGCGCAGCCCGAGGCCCTGCATGGTCGCCAGGTGGAGCCGATCCAGGGTTCGGCAGTAAGTGGACTTCGCCACGGGCCGGATCTGCGACTCCGCGATCTCGATGATGCCCGGGGGGCATGCGACGAGTTCATAGGGCTCGCGGCGAAGCAGGCCATCCATGCGGGCGATGAGCGCGGTCGCCGCCCGCGCGGAGAGGAGCCGCGTCGCCACCCGCGCCTGGACCTGCACCAGCGCCTCGAGCCGGGCGAGCGTCGAGACGACGATCTGCTCCTCTCTGCCGGCCAGCTCGAGGACCCTCGAAGTCTCCGGCTCGGGGAAGAAGAGCTTCAGGAAGCAGCTCGTATCGAGGTAGAGACCCGCCATGACGACCGTCAGCCGACGGGCGCCACTACTCGGAGCGATCGCGCTTCAAGAGCTCGTCCGTGGAGACACCCGCCGCGCGCTTCTTCCAGAAGCCTCGGAGCCAGCGGCTATGTGCGGCGGGATCGAAGCGAGCCCGGCTGGGGCGGCGGGGGTGACGATAGGGAAGGATGCGCGCCACCGGCTTCGAGTCCCGGGTAACGATGATCTCGCCCGTCGTCGCCAGGACGCGCTCCGCCTCTGGCCACCGCTGGCGGATGTCACGGACGGACATGCGCGTCATGGCCGCTGGATTAACATGTTTCACAGAGAGAGCCAAGCCAACGGGGTGCCTGGCTCGAACTGCTCACTGTCCGTCACCTCCGAAGCGCCGAGAGACCGCACAGGCGGGATCGGGCCGAGCGGCGCACCGACCGGCTGGCCTCGAGCGGTGCAGAGAGTCGGTTGACCGCTCAGCGCCCCCGGGCCTACGATGCCTCCCGAACACCAACCCGCAAGGAGGGCGCCATGGGTGCAGCGGTTCAGCTCCAGTCGGCAGTGGAGCGCTTCGTCGCCGCGCCGGTCCGCAAGATGCTGATCGACGGCAAGTGGGTCGAGGCGGCGTCGGGGAAGACGTTCGAGACCATCAACCCCGCCACGGGCCAGGTGCTCGCGCGGGTCGCGGAGGGCGACAAGGAGGACATCGACCGCGCCGCGCGCGCCGCGCGCCGGACCTTCGACGATGGGAGATGGGCGCGCACGAACCCGAGCGAGCGCCAGCGCCTCCTGCTCAGGATCGCCGACCTGATCGAGGCGAACGGCGACGAGCTGGCGCAGCTCGAGACGCTCGACAACGGGAAGCCCTTCACGGAGAGCCGCCACGTCGACATCCCGGCCAGCGCCGAGACCTTCCGCTACTACGCCGGCTGGGTGAACAAGATCTACGGCGAGACCAACCCCTCCGACGCGGCCTTCTTCAACTTCACGCTGCGCGAGCCGGTGGGCGTGTGCGGGCAGATCATCCCGTGGAACTTCCCGCTCCTCATGTGCGCCTGGAAGCTCGCGCCGGCGCTCGCGTGCGGCAACACCTGCGTCCTCAAGCCGGCCGAGCAGACCCCGCTCACGGCGCTCCGCCTGGGCGAGCTGCTGCTCGAGGCCGGTGTGCCCGCCGGCGTCGTCAACATCGTGCCCGGCTTCGGGCCGACCGCCGGCGGCGCCCTCGTCCGCCATCCCATGGTCGACAAGATCGCCTTCACGGGCTCGACCGAGGTGGGGAAGGAGATCCACCGCGAGACCGCGTCGACGCTCAAGCGCGTGTCGCTCGAGCTGGGCGGCAAGTCGCCCAACATCGTGTTCAGCGACGCGGACACGGACGCCGCCGTGCAGGGCGCGCTGCTCGGCGTCTTCTTCTGCGCCGGGCAGGTGTGCTGCGCCGGCACGCGCCTCTTCGTCGAGCAGAAGATGCACGACGAGTTCGCCGACAAGCTCGCCAAGACGGCCGCGGGCATGAAGCAGGGCCCCGGCCTCGACCCCGAGACGCGCATCGGCCCGCTGGTCAGCGAGGAGCAGCTCGATCGGGTGACGGGCTATCTCGAGGCGGGCAAGAAGGAGGGCGCGAAGCCGCTCATCGGCGGCGAGCGCAACACGGCGAAGGGGCTCGAGAAGGGCTACTACGTGAAGCCCACGGTCTTCACCGGCGTGCGCAACGACATGAAGATCGCGCGCGAGGAGATCTTCGGCCCGGTCGTCTCCGTGATCCCGTTCAAGGACGAGGACGACGCCGTGCTCCAGGGCAACGACACCACCTACGGCCTCGCCGCCGGCGTCTGGACCCGCGACGTGAGCAAGGCGCACCGGGTGGCGCGCGCCATCCGCGCGGGCACGGTGTGGGTCAACTGCTACAACGTGTTCGACCCGGTCTCGCCCTTCGGCGGTTACAAGCAGAGCGGCTACGGGCGCGAGCTGGGCCGCTACGCGCTCGACCTCTACACCCAGGTGAAGAGCGTGTGGCTGCAGATATGAATGGGAGTCGAGCGCGTCCGCGACGCCGATGATCCGCGCCTCGCGGACTATCGCGAGCTGAGGGACGGGGAGCGGCGCCGCCGCGCGGGGACGTTCGTCGCCGAGAGCCGGCAGGTGGTGCGCCGGCTCCTCGGCTCGCGCTTCCGCGCCCGCTCGGTGCTGGCGACCGAGGCGGCGGCGGAGGACCTGCGCGACGTCCTCGCCGACGGGCTCCCCGTCTACGTGGCGCCCGAGGAGACGCTCGGGCGCGTGGTCGGCTTCAACTTCCACCGCGGCTGCCTGGCGGTGGGGGAGCGCGGCGCGGAGCTCCCGCTCGATGCGTTGCTCGACACGCGCCTCCTCGTCGTGCTCGAGGGGGTCACGAACCCCGACAACGTGGGCGGCGTCTTCCGGAACGCCATGGCGTTCGCTGCCGGCGGCGTGCTCCTGGCGCCCGGCTGCTCCGACCCCCTCTACCGCAAGGCGATCCGCGTCTCGATGGGCGGGACGCTGGTCGTGCCGTTCGCGCGCGCGGCGCCGTGGCCCGGCGCGCTCGTGCGGCTCCAGGAGCACGGGTTCACGATCGTCGCGCTCACGCCCGACGGCGACGTCGACGTCGCCGACCTCGGCACCAGCCGGCCCGTCCCGGAGCGGGTCGCCCTGCTGCTCGGCGCCGAGGGCGAGGGTGTGAGCCCTGCCGCACGCGCCGCCGCCGACGTCGCGGTCGCGATCCGGATGGCGGGCCGGGGCCATTCGCTGAACGTCGCCACCGCCTCGGGGATCGCGCTGCATCGCCTCGCGCGCTGAAGGAGGCGGGCTCCCCCTCACGACGCCGCACCACGGGTCGGCACCAACGGGAAGCGCCGCGCGGACTGGCCCAGCGTTGCCCTGCCCCTGTCGCAACGACGCTGGGGGGGGGCGGGCAGCGGAGGATCACCATACGGCTCGGCGCCCTCGGGCTCCCCGCTCCGTCGCTCCTTGTCTCAGTTCCCGGACCAGCCTCCTCGTGAGGGGGCGGCGGGAGGGAGCTGGTCGAAAAAACGCTGACGCGCTGCGCAAGGCACCCACCGGGAAAGGCTCTGACAGTCTGCCGGGCGACACCGGGAGCGGGTTCCCGGCCCCGGCAGCGTGGCGGTGGCCGATCCGCCCCTGGTCCGGCTCGCTTGCTTCCGTCCCCCGCGCTCCCCGCGGCCACTAACCTGTTCGCGGGACGCGTCTGAACTTGCGAACTTGCACTATTGCACTTGCGATACGCAAGGAACCTAGCCAAGGCCCGCCAGTAAGAGGCGGTATTTAACGATTTAGGTCTTGACGCCAGCGACGCGCATGGCGTAGACGACCGAGTACAGATCCGATGGAGATCTGACTTTGGCGGTCTATCAAGACTAAAAGACGACTTTGAGCTCATAACAAAGGGGGAGTAATGCAAATCAGGATACAGAAGCGCGGGTACACGCTGGTGGTCATGATCGCCTCGCCCCTCCTGGCGCTCTCTCTGGGGGGCGTCGGGCGGGCTAGTACATGCAGTCCAATGGTTTCGAATTTCTTCGAACTGGACAAGAACATCGGACAAAACAGTAGCACCGTTCCGCCC
>VBKJ01000140.1 GCA_005879795.1 Deltaproteobacteria bacterium | reverse complement strand
ACCACCTGGTACCCGAGCAGCCGCTCCGCTTCTTCGATGCCGCCCTGCAGGTCCCCAACGGTGTTCATCTTGCTCAGGTCGACGCCGATGGTGACGAGCGTCTGGGCGATCTCGGGCGACAGGCCGGTGACGATCACCTTGGCGCCCTGGAGCCGCGACGCATCCACGGTTCGCACCAGGTGGTTCGCCACGTCGGCGTCCATGGCCGGGACGCCCGTGATGTCGATGACGACGACCTTGGCGCGGTTGGCGCGGATGGCGCGCAGGAGCTGCTCGGTCAGCTGGCGGGCGCGCTGGCCGTCGATGAGCCCGATGATCGGCAGGATGAGCAGCCGCTCGCGCACCGGCAACACGGGCGTGGACAGCTCGCGGATGGCTTCCTGCTGCTCGCGGATCACCCGCTCGCGCTCGTGCACGAACCCCGCCGCCACGGTCGTCGCGATGCGGTTTGCGGCGGGCTCGTAGGCGTCGAGGACCCGGTTCAACAGCGGGAAGTCGGCGCGGTAGTTGGCGAACAGTGAGCGGGCCAGCACGTCGCGCAGGAGCAGCACGATGCCGACCACCTCGCGCGTCTCCACGCCGCGCGGCACGATGCGCTCGGACAGCTGTCCGGCGTAGGCCTGCACCGCCTCGAGGGTGCCGGTCTCCAGGGCATCGAGGTAGTTGTCAAATATGGACGTCGCTTCCGCGAAGATCTCCTCCTGGCTCATCGCCGTGAGGGTCCGCGCCTCGATGATGCGCCGCACCCATTCGTCGCGAAGTTGAACGCGACACTGCCGCAGGTGCGCCACGATCTCACGCAGAAGCACCGCCGCCGAGGTCCGGGCCGGCGGAGGTGCGTCCGGCTCGGCAGAGCGCCGGCCGGTCCTCGCGGGCGCCAACCGCGGGCGGGCAGGGGCAGCCGGCACGGGCGAGCGATACGCTCTCATGACTTCGCCCTCCTGTTGCGGTCTAGTGTGGTGTGGACACCACACTAGCTGTAGCTATGGCTTCGTCCGCCGACTTGCGCAATACAGCCGTCGGGACGGCCGGCGGCGTGCGCCCTCGCTACGTGCATCCGTACCATGGCCCCGCTTGCTCGACCGCGGGCAGATGTTCTCCCGCCCAACATCTCGTGAGCCCGCGTTCTCCGGCGCCAGTGCTCCTCGATCAAAAGGGGCAACCACGCTGCGTCAAGGTGACGAGGCGGTGGCCTGATCCCAGCTGCGCTCCCAGGTGATTACCCTACCCCATTTTCAGGGTTTCAACGGACTTGTTCTCGTTCCTCCCGCCGGCAAAATGATGTCCGTGCGTAGAGTGATGATCACGCTCGCAGAGAGGACGGGAGGACGCACTCGGCCTCTCGATCGAGGGCCGCCTTCGCCACTGCTGGTGGCGTCGAAAGGCGAAGGTTCACTGTTGTAAGGTTCACTCTTTCGGAAAGGAGCATGAGCATGAAACGATTCGCACAGGCACTTCTGGTTGCATCCATGACTTTCCTGGGTAGTACCCTCAGCTTGGCGGACGTGGCGGCGGTGGGCGCCGGGACCGGCGCCGCGGTGGCGGGGGGTGGCGGAGGCGCGGCGGCCGTCGGCACCGCGGCCGCTGCGGCGGTCGCGTCGGACTGCGGGTGCTGCGGCTGCTGCGGGGGCGGGGGCGCCGTCGCCGTGGGTACGGGCGTAGGGGCCGCTGTCGGCGGCGGTGGCGCTGCCGCGGTTGGCATCGGGACCGGCATCGGACTGGCGTTCTGAGATACGCCAGCGACCGCTGAGTGAAAAAAGCCCGCCGGTCTCGGCCGGCGGGCTTTTTTGCTTTTAGGGGAAGTTTCGAGCATGTCCAGGCGTCGTCAGCCACAGACGCTGCGTCGGGCGAGGGCCATTCCCAGCCCTGACCACTCCGCCAGGGTTCCGCTGCCGTCGCTCGGGGGCGGATCGCGGCGGGCGGTTGCGGGGACCGCGGAGGGGCTGAAATGGGCTTGAGGCGTTTGCTGCGGAAGAAGATCGCGTTGCCGATCCTCCTGGGCGGCGTTGCGCTGGCCGGTTTGCGGACGGCATCCCCGCACGCGGCGGGCGAGCGCTACGGGACAGAGGCAGCGGGGCTGGGGGACATCAGCCAGGCCGTGTCGGCCAACGGCACTCTGAACCCGGTGGTGCTGGTGCGCGTGGGCACCCAGGTGTCGGGTACGGTGAGCAAGCTCCACGTTGACTTCAACGACCGGGTCTACCCGGGAGAGGTGCTGGTGGAGCTGGATGACGCCCTGTTTCGCGCCCAGGTGCAGCAGAGCGAGGCCAACGTCGCCAACGCTCGGGCCGCCCTCGAACTCGCCGTCGCCAACGAGGCCAGGATGCGGCAACTGCAGCGCCAGGCTTTAGTCTCCAGGCAAGAACTCGACCAGGCGGTGGAGGCGGCGAAGTCGGCGCGGGCCCAGCTGGCGCTGGCGCGGGCGCAATTGCAGAAGGACCGGACCAATCTCGGCTACACGGTCATCCGTTCGCCGGTGTCGGGCGTGGTCGTGGACCGGCAGGTGGACGTGGGCCAGACCGTCGCGGCGACCTTCCAGACGCCGACCCTGCTGCTCATCGCCCAGGACCTCACCAAGATGCAGATCGATTCGAGTTTCGCCGAGGCGGACATCGGCAACATCCGGGTCGGGCAGCCGGTGAGCTTCAAGGTGGATGCCTTCCCCGACCGCGCGTTCCAGGGGACGGTCAAGCTGATCCGGCTCAATCCGGTGACGCAGCAGAACGTGGTGACCTATGACGTGGTCGTCGCGGTGGACAACCCGAACCAGATCCTGCTGCCGGGGATGACCGCCTACGTGAACATCCTCGTCGCCCGGCGCCAGGGCGTGCTGGCGGTGCCCAACGCGGCGCTGCGCTTCAGGCCCATGGAGCCTGCCCTGGTGGCAGCGTCGCAGCGGGGTCCGGAGGAAAAGCGCGAGGGCCCGACGGCCACGATCTACGTGCTCGAAAACGACCAGCAGCGTGGCCAGCTGCGCCGCGTCAGCATCGTCCCGGGAATCACCGACAACCGCTACACCGAGGTCGTCTCCGGCGAGCTCGAGCCCGGCGCCCAGGTGGTGGTCGAGGACCGGGAAGCCGCCGCTCCGGCGAGCCCATCGGCGAGCACCTTCCAGATACGGCTGTTCTGATGCCGGCCGAACCGGTCATCCGTCTGGCGCACCTCGGCAAGCACTACGAGACTGGGGCGGGGCCCGTTCCGGTGCTGACGGACGTGAACCTCGACATCGAGCCGGCGGAATTCGTCGCCATCATGGGGCCTTCCGGGTCGGGGAAATCGACGCTCATGAACATCCTCGGCTGCCTCGACGCGCAGAGCAGCGGGACCTACGAGTTCGAGGGCCGCGACGTCGGCGCCCTGAACCGGGACCAGCTCGCCGATCTGCGCAACCGGGCGATCGGCTTCGTCTTCCAGGGCTTCAACCTGCTGCCCAGGGCAACCCTGCTGGACAACGTGGCGCTGCCGTTGGTGTATGCGGGCGTCGGCAAGTCGGAGCGGCTCCCCAGGGCGGGCCGGATGCTCGAGCACGTAGGGCTGGGCCCGTATGCAGCGTCGCTACCTGGCCAGATCTCCGGCGGACAGCAGCAGCGCGTCGCCATCGCCCGCGCCCTGGTCAATCGCCCGCGCCTGATTCTGGCGGACGAGCCCACGGGCAACCTGGACAGGCGGACCAGCCAGGAGATCATGGGGCTCTTGCGGCAGCTCAACGCCGAAGAGGGGATCACCATCGTCCTGGTGACCCACGATCCAGACATCGCCGCCAACGCCGGGCGCCTGGTGCAGCTGGTGGACGGGCAGGTGGCGCACGATGGCCAGCTGCCGCGCCGCGTGCCAGGCCGGAGATCGGCATGAAGATCGGCCCCCTGCTGAGCGAAGCCTGGCAGGCGATGGGCGCAAACCGGCTGCGCACCTTCCTCACCATGTTGGGAATGATGATCGGGGTGGGCGCGGTCATCATGATGCTCGCCGTCGGACAGGGGGCCCGGGACCTGGTGGACCGGTCCATCGTCTCCATGGGCCGCAACCTGTTCGTCGTCCTCGCGGGTTCCGCCACCGCCAGTGGCGTGCGGCTCGGTACGGGCAACGTCCCCACCCTGACCCTCGGGGATGCGGAGGCCCTGGAACAAGTGCCCACCGTCGGCGCGGTGGTGCCGATCCTGCCCGGCACTGCCCAGGTCGTCTACGGGGCGAACAACTGGGGGACCAACGTGCTGGGCACCACGCCACGCTTCCTCGACGTGCGCAACTGGCGTCTGTCCGCGGGATTGCCGTTCAACGATTCGGACATGCGTTCGGCAACGCAGGTCGCCCTGCTCGGGCAGACCGTGGTGAAGAACCTGTTCGGCGACGAGGATCCGGTCGGGAAGACCGTCCGGATCGGCAAGAGCCCATACGTTGTGATGGGCACCCTCGCTGCCAAGGGGCAGAGCCTGGACGGCCGGGACCAGGATGACGCCGTCCTGATCCCGGTCACCACCGCCCAGCGGAAGCTCTTCGGCAGTCAGTTCCAGGGCAGCGTGCGCTTCATGATCGCCCAGGCCGCATCGGCAGAGGCCATGCCTGCGGCGGAGCGGGACATGACGCAACTCTTGCGCCAGCGCCATCGTCTCGCCGACGGCGTCGACAACGACTTCAGCATTCGCAACCTCACCGCCCTCGTCAACACGGCGGCAGAAACCACCCGCACGATGTCGCTGATGCTGGGGGCGATCGCCTCGATTTCCCTGCTGGTGGGGGGCATCGGGATCATGAACATCATGCTCGTCTCGGTCACCGAGCGCACGCAGGAAATCGGCATCCGCTGCGCCACCGGCGCCCGCGCCCGGGACATTCGGCTGCAGTTCCTGCTGGAGGCGCTCATCCTGTCCGTCGTCGGTTGCCTGGTGGGCGTGTTCCTGGGGGTGGGCGGCGGGCTGCTCGTCAGCCTCGTCGCCCGAATGGCGGTCGTCGTCACATTGAGCTCGGTCGTCGTGGCGTCGCTGGTCGCCGCCGGGGTGGGCATCTTCTTCGGCCTCTACCCGGCCGACAAGGCCGCCCGCCTGAAGCCCATGGACGCCCTCCGCTATCAGTAGCCGCAGGCTGCAAGCTGCCTGAACGCACGGACTGCAACCCCGGTGCCTCCGGCAGCTTCGACCCGTTCCGGCGACTCCGGCCCGGAGCCTGGCGGCCGGGACGCCGACGCGCTAACCGTGGGGCCACGATGCGCAACGCCGAGCTCGCTCGCGTCTTCCGGGACATCGCCGCCTATCTCGACATGGACGACGTGCCCTTCAAGCCGCGCGCCTACGAGAAGGCGGCGCAGGCGATCGAGTCGCACGACCGGCCGCTCGAGCAGCTCTACCGCGCGGGCGGCGTGAAGGCCCTGCTCGAGATTCCCGGTATCGGCGCCTCGATGGCCGAGAAGCTGGAGGAGCTGATCGCAACGGGAAAGTGCAAGCTGCGCGAGGAGTACCACCGCCGCATGCCGGTCGATCTGGCCGCGCTGACCGCGCTCGAGGGCGTGGGGCCGAAGGGGGTGAAGGTCCTCTACCAGCGGCTCCGTGTGCGCACGCTCGCCGACCTGGAAGCCGCGGCGCGCGCCGGCAAGGTCCGCGCCCTCCCCCACTTCGGCGAGAAGAGCGAGCAGAATATCCTGAAGGCACTCGCCTTCGTGCAGACGAGCGGGCAGCGCACGCCGCTCGCCGCCGTGCGGCCCGTGATCGACGAGCTGGCCGCGGCGCTCGCGCGCGCGCCGGGTGTGACGCGCGTCGAGGTCGCGGGCTCGATCCGCCGCCGCAAGGAGACGGTCGGCGATGCCGACCTCCTGGTCCTCGCACGCAAGGCCGAGGCGGCGATCGCCGCTTTCGCGAAGCTGGCGGCGGTGGCGCGCGTGCTCGGCCAGGGCGAGACCAAGTGCAGCGTGAAGCTCCGCGACGGGCTGCAGGTGGACCTGCGCGTCGTGCCCGAGGAGAGCTTCGGAGCGGCGCTCCTCTACTTCACGGGGAGCAAGGCGCACAACGTCGCCCTCCGGCAGCTCGCCATGAAGAAGGGCTGGAAGCTGAACGAGTATGGCCTGTTCCGCGGCACGCGGCGGATCGCGGGTCGGACCGAGGAGGATATCTTCGACCGCCTCGGCCTCGCCTGGATCCCGCCCGAGCTGCGCGAGGACCAGGGCGAGATCGACGCGGCGCGCGCGGGCACGCTCCCCCGCCTGGTCGAGGCGGGCGATCTGCGCGGCGACCTCCAGACGCAGACCAACTGGACCGACGGCGCCGACTCGCTGGAAGCGATGGCCCGCGCGGCGCGGGACGCCGGCCTCGAGTACATCGCCATCACCGACCACACCGTGAGCCTCGCCATGACGGGCGGCTGCGACGCCAGGAAGCTCCGCCGCCAGATGCGCGAGATCGAACGCCTCAACGCAAAGCTCGACGGCATCCGGGTCCTCACGGGCGCCGAGGTCAACATCAATCGGGACGGCACGCTCGACATCGACGACGAGACTCTCGCCCGGCTCGACGTGGTCGGCATCGCGATCCATTCGCACTTCAACCTCCCGCGCGGGGAGCAGACCAACCGAATCATCCGCGCCATGCGCAACCCGCACGCCGACATCCTCTTCCACCCGACCGGCCGTGTGATGCAGAAGCGCGAGCCCTACGACGTCGACATCGAGGCGGTGATCGCCGCTGCCAGGGAGACCGGCACCGTGCTCGAGCTCGACGCCTACCCCGACCGGCTCGACCTGCGCGACGAGCACGTGCGGCGCGCGACCGAGGCCGGCGTTCCCATCGTCATCGACTCGGACGCGCACAGCGTGAAGCACCTCGGCTTCCCGCGCACCTACGGCGTAGAGCAGGCCCGCCGCGGCTGGGCGACCGCGACGGACGTGCTCAATACGCGGCCGGTGGAGGCGTTCCTCGCCGGGCTGAAGGGTGGGACGCCGCGGGCGCGGCGTCCCGCCTGAGCGCGCGGCTCCCAGGCGTCAGGTGATGACGCTCCGGATCACCTCGCCCGCTTCCATCGCCCGAAAGGCGTCGTTCACGCCCTCGAGCCTGATGGTCTTCGACACCATCGCGGAGGTGTCGAGACGGCGGGTCTCGATCAGCTCGACGAAGCGCGGGAAGTCGCGCCGTACCTGCGCCGAGCCGTACTTGCAGCCTTTCACGGTCTTCTCCTCGTAGAAGATGCCGAACGCGGGCAGCGTGAACTGCGCGTCGAAGCGCGCCATGCCGACGATGATCACCTCGCCGCCGCGGCGCGCGAGGTTGTAGGTGGTCAGGATGGTCTCCGGGAGCCCGATCACCTCGAAGCCGTAGTCGGCGCCCCGCCCGCCGGTGAGGGCTTTCACCTGCTCGACCGGGTCGCCCTTCGACGGGTCGAGGACGTCCGTCGCGCCGAGTTGCTTCGCGGTCTTTCGCTTGAGCTCCTGAGGGTCGATCGCGATGATGCGGCCGGCGCCTGCGATGCGCGCGCCCTGGATGACCGCCTGGCCGACACCGCCGCAGCCGAGGACCGCGACTGTGGAGCCCGGCCTCACCTTCGCCGTGTTGAGCGCCGCGCCGACGCCGGTCGTGACGCCGCACCCGATGAGCGCGAGCTGCGCGTCCGGGAGATCGGTCTCGACCTTCACCACGGACGCCTCGTCGACCGTCATCACCTTGGCGAACGTGCCGAGGCCGGTCATGCAGAAGTACGGGTTGCCGTCAGGCCGGGTCCCGCGCACCTGCATCGAGACCTCGGGCTCGCGCTCGCAGAGCTCGGTCTGCTCGCGCAAGCAGTGCCAGCAGGCGCCGCACGCGGGCACGAAGGACGCGATGACCCGGTCGCCCTTCTTCACGCGCGACACCTCAGGGCCGACCTCGACGACGCGTCCCGCGCCCTCGTGGCCGAGCACCATGCCCGGCGGGACGGGGACGTAGCCGCGCATGATCGACAGGTCCGAGTGGCAGACGCCGCTCGCTCCGATCTCGACGATGACGTCGCGCGGGCCGGGCGGGTTGGGCTGCACCTCCTCGAGGGACAGGGCGGTGGAATTTCCGTCGTAGACAGCCGCTTTCATTGGGGTCTCCGATCGCGCGCAATAGTGATGGGCGTCATGTACCCCGTCTCGGCGCTCCGAGGAAGAGGGCGCTTCCCGCCCCCCACCTCCGGCGCGGACGGTGGCGCGCACCCTCCTCGGCTTCGAGTGAGGCGTTCGGATATACATCCCTTGCGCGCGAGTGCAACGCGCACCGATCATGAGCGTGACGCGAGTGTCGTGGGCGGCGGTGTTCGGCGACGATGGCCCGGTCGAGGTCGAGATCGGCCCGGGACGCGGCGAGCTGCTGCTCGCCTTCGCCACGGCCGCTCCGGCCACCAACTTCTTCGCCATCGAGCGCGCGGCACACGTCGCGGCAGCGATCATGGAGAAGGCGGCCGCGCGGTGGCTCGCGAACGTGCGCGTCGTCGCCGGCGACGCGCGCTGCATCATCGCGCGCCTGGTCCCCGACGCCTCGGTCGCCGCGTATCACGTCTACTTTCCCGATCCCTGGCCGAAGACGCAGCACCGCGCGCGCCGCCTGACCGACCCGCGCTTCGCGGCCGAGCTGGCGCGAACGCTGACGGGGGGCGGCACCGTCCACCTCGCCTCCGACCTTCGTCCGCTGATCGACGACTTCACGGCGGTCCTGGCGACCGCGGGACTCGTCCCGCAGACCGGCGCGACGCCTCCCGCGGGGCGGCCGACCACGGCCTTCGAGCGGAAGTACGCGCGGGCGGGCACCCACTACGCCCGCTTCGTTCGCCCGCGAGGGACGGGGGCTCCGGCTCCCGTTCGTGCGGGCTGAGTGGGATTTGGAACGGCTTGCTGCGTCGCGGAAGGGCGAAAGGCGTGAGGCGCCGGAGCCCCGCTCGTCGGGTGAAGCAAAGCGGGTGCCAGGGAGGGTGAGCCCTCCGTCGAAGGCAGGAGGCGCAGCGCCGCCAGATGTGGCAACGCTGCACTGACCGGTCGCCCTTCCTACCAGAGCAACCGCAGGCTGGCCAAGGTGATGCTCAGGGCGCGGCGGCGGGCTCGGGCGCCTCGGGCTGGTGGCCACCGTCCGGGCCGGCGCCGTTCCCGCTCCCGAGCCCGCAGAACATCTCGTAGTCGATCAGCTTGGTCACCGTCGGCCGCTCGCCGCACACCGCGCACTTGGGATCACGGCGGAGCCGGAGCATGCGCACCTCGCCGGAGAGCGTCTCGAAGTGCATCATGCGGCCGATGAGCGGCGTGCCCTGGCCGAGGATCAGCTTGATCGCCTCGAGCGCCTGCACACAGCCGACGATCCCGGGGAGCACGCCGAGCACGCCCGCCTCGGCGCACGACGGCACGGCCCCGGGGGGCGGCGGCTCGGGGAAGAGGCAGCGGTAGCACGGCCCGTGCGGCGGGTGGAAGACGGTCGCCTGCCCCTCGAACTGCCAGATGGCGCCGTCGACGAGGGGCTTCTTCAGCATGACGCACGCGTCGTTGGCGAGGTAGCGCGTGGGGAAGTTGTCAGAGCCGTTCACCACGATGTCGAACTGCTCGAAGATGCGGAGCGCGTTCTCGGAGGACAGCCGCTCGCGGAACTCGACCACCTTGACGTCGGGGTTGAGGGCCTCGAGCGTGAGCCGCGCCGACTCGGTCTTCGGCATGCCGATGCGGTCGTTGGTGTGCAGGATCTGGCGCTGGAGGTTCGAGAGGTCGACCACGTCCATGTCGACGATGCCGAGCGTGCCGACGCCCGCCGCGGCCAGGTAGAACGCCGCCGGCGAGCCGAGGCCGCCCGCGCCGATGCAGAGCACCTTGGCGCCGAGGAGCTTCGCCTGCCCGGCCTCGCCCACCTCGGGGAGGAGGAAGTGGCGGCTGTAGCGGATCTGCTGCTCGGCGGTGAACTGGCGGTCCTCCTTCACCGGCAGGCCCTGGTTCTTCCACGCCGTGAAACCGCCGCGCATGGAGACCACGTTCGCGTAGCCGAGCTCCTTCAGGATGCGGCCCGCCAGCAGCGAGCGCGTGCCGCCCGCGCAGTAGGCGACGATGGGGGCGTTCTTGTCCGGCACCGCTTCCTCGACCCGCATCTCGAGGAAGCCGCGCGGGAGCGAGATCGCGCCGGGCACGTAGCCCTGGCGGACCTCTTCCTTCTCGCGCACGTCGAGTACGACCGGGTGCTCTCCCTTGTCGAGCCGGGCCTTCACCTGCTCGGGGGACACCTCGGGGACGAGCTGCCGTGCCTCGTCCATGATCTGCTTGTAGGTCTTGGCCATCGCTTCAACCTTCGACACCGTCGAAGAGGTTCATACGGTACTCGAGCCAGCGCGCCACCGCCTCCGCGTAGCGCGGAGAGAAGAGGAGGCGCATTGGACCCAGTATGCGCCACATCGGATACCGACGCGAGAGGGCGAGCGGGTCGCGGGCGAGCCCGAGGAAGTGGCGCAGCTTCTCGCGGTCGGCCCGCTCGAGGAGCCCGCGGCGCCAGAGGGCCACGAGGATCACGTGCGCGGCGGCTCCACGGCCGGACCGATGTCCCGCCCCTCCTGGTACGCCCGCTGCAGGTCCTCCATGAGCGCGTCCCGCCCGCGCTCCTCGAGGATGCGGGAGCGCTCCATGAGGACGGCCTTCGTCTCGATGAAGTCCTCGCGCCGGTAGCCCCATACCCGTGGGTGGACGAACGTGTCCATGCGGATGGCGTCGCACGGGCAGGCCTCCACGCACATCCCGCAGTAGATGCACTGGAGCGTGTCGATCTCATAGCGCACGGGGTATTTCTCCACCTCGGGATCGGGGTGCTCGCCGGCCTCGATGTTGATGCACCTGGCCGGGCACGCGGTCGCGCAGAGGAAGCACGCCGTGCAGCGCACCGAGCCGTCGGGCTTGAGCGTGAGCCGGTGCGCGCCGCGGAAGCCCTCGCTGTAGGGCTTGCGCTCCTCGGGGTACTGCGTGGTCACGGCGGCCCGCCTGTCGCGCGCGAGCCCGAAGAGATGGAGCGTGTGGAGGACCAGGTTGCGCACGAAATGCCGCGTCGTGACGGCGACACCCTGCACCACCTGCGGCAGGTAGAGGCGCTCGGCGAGCGTCAGGCGGGGGGCCTCCACGGCGCGTCTTCCTCAGTGCGCGCGGCCGGGCGTCCCGCCCGGGTGGAGGCGCAGCTCCTCGAGCCGGAACTCGAGCACGTCGGCGAGACGACGCGCGCGCTCGGCGAGCGTCGCCGCCTCGAGGAGCGCCTGCTTGTCGAGCGGCTCGACGTCGAGGTGCTGGGCGAGGAAGTTGACGAAGGTCTCGTCGTCGACGCTGCCGCGCAGCAGGTCCTCCTCGCCCACCGCCTTGCCGCGCAGCACGAGGTAACGGCGCACCAGCGCACCGACACCCTCGCGCAGGCCGGGCGGGAGCGGCGCGGGGTCGGCCGCGCGCCATGCGACCACCGCCTCGCGGTAGGCGGCGCGCTCGAGCTCGCGTACGATCGCGTACTCGCGCAGCCCGCGCAGCACGATGTTGAAGCGGCCCTCGGGCAGCTCCTCGACGTGCACCATCTCGCCCACCGTGCCGGTCGCGAAGATGGGCGGGCGGCCGTAGTAGTCCCGCTGCCAGTCGCCGCGCAGGAGCGCCATGCCGATGAGACGCGCGCCGCGCGCGACTTCGCGCACCATGGCGCGGTAGCGCGGCTCGAAGATGTGGAGCGGGAGCGGCATGCGCGGGAAGAAGACGACGTTCGGGAGAGGGAAGACCGGGATGACCTCGGGCAGCGTCATGACGCCGCCCTGGTGCGGCACGCGCGGCAGCGCCCCGAGAGCACGTACGCGTGCGACGTGACCAGATGGCCGGCGCGGCGCACGGCGCGCAGCCCGGCGAGGGGGCGGCTCGGCGCCAGGTCCTCGATCCGGCCGCAGCCCTCGCACACGAAGTGGTCGTGCGTCGAGGGCGTGGGGTCGAAGCGCGCCACGCGCCCCTCGAGGTAGGTGACGCCGATCCGGCCCTCCTCGGCGAGGCGCTGGAGGTTGCGGTACACCGTGCCCAGGCTGATGCGCGGCATGACCTTGCGCACGCGCGCGAACACACGGTCGGCGCTCGGGTGCTCGACCCCGGAGCTGCGCACGGCCTCGAGCACGACCGAGAGCTGGCGCGTGCTGCGGCGCGCGCGCGGCCGCTCAGCCGCCATCGCGCACCTCCCGCAGCGCGCGGTCCGCGGCCGCCGGGTCGGCCAGGTCGGCGGCCAGGCTCGCGCGCACGGCCTCGGGCAGCAGCGTGCGCGCCCGGTAGCTCGGATGCGCCACCGCGAGCGCGAGCGGGGCCCCGGCCGCGATGCGCCCGCGTCCCTCCGCCTCCAGCGGGAAGCGGACGTATTGGACGGCCGATATCTTCTCCGCCGTCTGCCGCCCCGCCTCGAAGGTCGCCGCCACGCGGAGCTCGCCGCCCACCTCGAGCGTCACGTGCTCGTCGATGCCGACGAGGCGGTTCAGCTCCTCCCTGAGCCGGCGTTGCTCCTCGATCTCGATGAGCAGCGTCGCCGAGAGCTCCCCGGGTCCGGGGAGGAGCGCGTTGTAGACCGCGAGCTCCTCGCGGATGGCGTCCAGGTCGGTGATCCGCTCGATCCAGAGCATCTCCTGCGTCTGATACCAGATCGTGGCGCGGTCCTCGAACAGGAAGGAGAGCCGGTCGCCCACCGCCACCCGCCGGGCCTGCTTGTGGGCGATGATGCGGCGCCGGATGGCGTCGCGCTCGGCGCCGTAGCGCTCCCGGCCGAGGAAGTCTGCGAGCTCGATGGGACGCATGCGGGTCAGCGCGGGAGGGTCCGCCCCTCGTAGGCGGCAAGCAGCGCTTCCACGGGATGATACACGCGCTGCCCACGCGCCTGCTCCATCTGGAGGGCCGCCAGCGGGCAGTCGGAGACCAGCAGGTCGGGCTCCGCCCGCTCGATGTCGCGGAGAAGCGGTCGGGCCACCTTGCACGACTCGTCGTAGAACTCGCGCTTGAAGCCCCAGGTCCCGTCCATGCCCGTGCAACGCTCGATCAGCTCGACGCTCGTCCCCGGCACGAGCCGCAGGGCATCACGCGACTTGAAGCCGATCTCCTGCACGCGGAGATGGCAGGGGGCCTGGTAGGCGACCCTGCCGAGGCCGCCCCGGAAGTCGCGCGCGAGCCTGCCCTCGGACGCGAGCCGCATCAGGTACTCGGCCAGGTCGAAGACGCGGCCCGCCACGCGCGCCGTCACCGCGCCGGGCACCAGGCGCGGGTAATCCTGCTTGAGCATACGGCTGCAGCTCGGCCCCGGCACGACGATGTCGTAGCCCTCCTCGACGAGCGGGCCGAGCGTGGTCAGGTTCCGGCGGGCGCGGCGCGTCGCACCGGCGAGGTCGCCGCCGTCCAACGCCGGCATGCCGCAGCAGACCTGCGGCGGGCAGACGACCTCGACACCGCTTCGCCAGAGAACACGCACCGCTGCCGCGCCGGTTTCGGGGACGTTGAACTCGACCGGCGTGGTGTAGAAGAGCGCGACCTTGCCGCTCCGGCCGAGGTCCGCCGGCGGCGCCTGGCGGCGGAACCAACGGCTGAAGCGCCGCGCATAGCGGGGCAGCCTGCGGCGGCGATCGATGCCGAGCGCCTTCTCCATGCCCCAGCGCAGGAGCCGGTTACGGTTCGCCCAGTTGGCGAGCCGCGGGACGGCGGAGCCGAGCCGCCCGAGCAGCTCGGGGTTGCCGAGGAGGCGGTCGCGGAGCCGGATGCCCTCGCCTTTCGCGCGCGCGATGCGCGCCCCGAGCATCAGGCGCGGGAAGTCGACCGCCCAGCGGTGAGGCGGTGTGTAGGGGCAGTGCGGGTAGCAGAGGTGGCAGCCGAAGCACAGGTCGACGACGCGCCGGTCCTCGGCCGGCGTGAGCGCCGCGCCGTCCCCGTCGTGCTGCTCGTCCGCCGTGTCGAGCAGGTAGTTGAACGAGGGGCAGAGGTTGTAGCAGCGCCGGCAGCCGGAGCAGATGTCGTAGACCCGCTTCGCCTCGGCGGCCAGGGCCGCCGGAGCGGAAGCCTCCGGCGACCCCGCGCCCGCCGTCACGCTCATGCGCTCACTGGCCCAGGGTCTGGAGACCCTTGGTGAAGCGGCCGGCGTGCGACTTCTCGGCCTTGGCGAGCGTCTCGAACCACTCCGCGATCTCCGCGAAGCCCTCGCCGCGCGCGGTCTTCGCGAAACCCGGGTACATCTCGGTGAACTCGTAGGTCTCGCCCTCGATCGCCGACTTCAGGTTCTGGTCGGTCGAGCCGATTGGCGCGTCCGTCACCGGGTCGCCGACCTCCTTCAGGAAGTCGAGGTGCCCGAAGGCGTGGCCGGTCTCGGCCTCCGAGGTGTCGCGGAAGAGCCCGCCCACGTCCGGATAGCCCTCGATGTCCGCGCGGCGCGCGAAGTAGAGGTAGCGGCGGTTCGCCTGCGACTCCCCGGCGAACGCCGTCTTCAGGTTGTCGTGTGTTTTGCTGCCCTTGAGTGCCTTTGCCATCATCCCTCCTGCAGGGCGGGGGCGATTCCGGCCGCCGCCCGTGATCTTTTGCGAACGATTCCTATTACGATCATGGGCGGATCGTGTCAACCACCCCGCGGGCCGCGAAAGTCGGCACCGGGCGCGCGCCGGACCCGGTCAGGTCACGACCGAGCCGGCTCGGAGGACACCGTCAGAGCCCGAGGCTGCGCACGCTCGACCGCGCCCGGATGCGGTCGATCCAGCTCTGCACGGGGGCGAGCGCCGGCTCGAGCTCCACGCCGAGACGCCCGAGCACCATGATGCGCGGGGCAAACGCCATGTCGGCGAGCGTGAACTCCTTGCCGACCAGGTACTCGTGCCCGCCGAGAGCATCGCCCAGGAAGTAGAGGCTCCGGCGCAGCTCGTCGCGTGCCTGCTCGACGCGTTGCTGGTCCCGCTCCGCGTCGGGCTTGCGGAGCTGGGCAAGCAGCGCGGTGGTCGGGGGGATGAAGGAGTTGTCGCAGTAATCCTCGAGGAGACGTACCCTGGCCCGCCCCTGCGAGTCCTCCGGCATCAGCCGGGGGAGGGGGTACTCGTCCTCCAGGTACTCGTTGATGATCGTCGAGTCGTAGATGACCTCGTCCTCGTCGACCAGGACCGGGACCTTGCCGTACGGATTCAGGCGCAAGAAGTCGGGTGACTTCTGCTCCTGCTTGCGCAAGTCGACGAATATCTTCTCGTACTCGAGGTCCTTCTCCGCCAGCATGACACGCACCTTCTGGCAGAACGGACAGTCCGGATAATCATACAGCTTCAGCATCTTGCTCGTCGCCTCCTTCCGCCTCCACCGCCACTGCCGCCACTACGGACGAGCGCACACGCTAATGGAAATGGTCCGGGCAGGCAAGATTCGGGCCGCTCCGAAGTCCCTTATTTTTACAAGTTTTTTGCAGGGGGGACGTGCGACCAGGCATGGTACGAGCTACGCACGAGGGGGCCGGCCTCCACGTGGCGGAAGCCGAGCGCCAGGGCCTCGGCGCGCAGCACGGCGAACTCCTCCGGGGGGACGTAGCGCTCTATGGGCAGGTGCTCGGCGGAGGGTCGCAGGTACTGACCAAGGGTCAGGATGTCGCAGCCGATACGGCGTAAGTCAGCGAAAACGCTAACGAGTTCCTCGCGTGTCTCACCGAGGCCGAGCATCAGCCCGGTCTTCGTGAGGAGCCGGTCCCCCGTGCGACGGGCGGCCTCGAGCACGGCGAGGGAGCGCTCGTAGCGGGCGCCCGCCCGCACCCGGCGGTAGAGCCGGGGGACGGTTTCCAGGTTGTGATTGAAGACGTCGATGGGCGAGGCCCCGACCTCGGCGACCGACGCCAGGTTTCCCTGGAAGTCCGGCACCAGGACCTCGACCCCACACGCGGGCACGAGCCGCTCGATGGCGCGCGCCGTGGCGGCGAAGTGCGCCGCTCCGCCGTCGGGGAGGTCGTCCCGGTTGACCGACGTCACCACCACGTGGCGGAGGCCCAGCCGCGCTACCGCCGAGGCCACGCGGAGCGGCTCGCCGGGGTCGACGGCGCGCGGACGGCCGTGGGTCACGGCACAGAAGCCGCAGTTGCGCGTGCAGGTGTCGCCGAGCAGCATGAAGGTGGCGGTTCTGTGCCCCCAGCACTCGCCGATGTTGGGGCACCGCGCTTCCTGGCAGACGGTGTGAAGGCCCAGCTCCCGCACCGTCGCCATCGTCTCGGCGAACCCCGGACCGCCCGGCGCGCGAACCTTGAGCCAGGGCGGATGCCGCCGCGCGACCGCCATGCTCACGGGCGCGCCTCCCCGCCGAGCGCATCGGTCTCGAGCGCCGCCCACCCCCGATAGCCGAAGGTGGCGACGAATCGCCCGAGGACGACCGGCACGACGGCACCCACCTCGCCGGGCCCTCCCTCGCGCGCGACGGACGTCATCTCCACACCGGTGATGCCACAGGGCGTGATCGGAGCGAAGCCGCTCACGTCGAGGGCGACGTTCAGCGCAAAGCCGTGCCAGGCCACCCAGCGGCGGAGCGCGATGCCGATCGAGGCGATCTTGCGCTCGCCGACCCACACGCCGCGGAGCCCCGCGCGCTGCCCCGCGGCGATGCCGAGATCGGCGAGCGTGCCGATGAGGACGCTCTCGAGCATCTCGAGATACCAGCGCACGTCGGGCCGGAAGGCGCGGAGCCCGATGATCGGGTAGCCAACCAGCTGCCCGGGCCCGTGGTAGGTGACCTGGCCACCGCGGTGGGCCCGGAAGACCGGCACGTCGCCCGCCGCCGTGCCGAGAAAGCGCGGGTCGGCGCCGCGGCCCAGGGTGTAGACGGGGGGATGCTCGAGGAGGAGGAGCGCGTCGGGCCCGCCGGCGAGCCGCCGTGCGACCAGCGCCTCCTGCCAGGCGAGCGCGCGCCCGTACTCGACCCGTCCGGGGAGGCCCACCTCGAGCCGCATGGCCGGATCAGACATTGATCCCCTCGCCGCGCGCGACGAGCGCCGCCTCGCGCAGCGCCTCCGCCATGGTCGGGTGCGCGTGCACCGTCGCCACCAGCTCCTCGGTGGTCGCTTCCAGCGTGCGCGCTAGCCCGGCCTCGGCGATCAGATCCGTCACGCCCGCGCCGATCATGTGCACGCCCAGGATCTCGCCGCGGCGCGCCTCGCTCACCACCTTGACGAAACCCTCCGTGTGGCCGCTCGCCATCGCCTTGCCGAGAGCGCGGAAGGGGAACTTGCCGACGCGAAGCTCGTGGCCGCGGGCGCGGGCCTCCGCCTCGCCGAGCCCGACCGCCGCGACCTCGGGCATGCAGTAGATGCACGCGGGCACCCGGGTCGGGTCGAGCCCCTGCCCCTCGGCGCACCTCCCGGCCATCGTCTCCACCGCCACGATCCCCTGCGCCGAAGCGGCGTGCGCGAGCAGCAGAGGCCCGACGAGGTCGCCGATGGCATGCACGCCAGCGGCGCTCGTGCGCATGTTCGCGTCGACCACCACGAAGCCCTGCTCCGTCCGCACGCCAGCCTCGTCGAGCCCGAGGTCGTCGGAGAGCGGCGCGCGCCCGACCGCGACCAGCACCTGCGCGGCCTCCAGCGCGCGCGACCCGTCCGCGCCCGCCACCGTGACCCGCGCTCCACCCTCGTGGCGCACGAGGCTCTGGTAGCGGTGGCCCACCAGCACGTCGATCCCCTGGCGCGCGAAGGCGCGCGCCAGCTCGCGTCCGAGGTCGGCGTCCATACCGGGGAGCAGGGTCTCCTCCATCTCGACCACGGTCACCCTGGCCCCGAAAGTGGCATAGACGTACGCGAACTCGACGCCCACGGCCCCGCCGCCGACGATCACGACCGACGCCGGGAGCACCGGCCGCTCGAGCGCCTCGCGGCTGGTGAGCACGACCTCGCCGTCGATCTCGAGCCCGGGCAGCGTGCGCTCGCGGCTCCCGGTGGCGAGGAGGACGAAGCGCGCGCCCATCCGCGCGCCGTCGACCGTCACGCCGCCGCGCACGAGCCGGCCCACGCCGTGGTGGTATGCGATCCCGTTCTTCTTGAACAGGAGGTCGACGCCCCTCGCCTGCCGGTCGGCCACCTCGCGGCTCCGCGCGATGACCCGCGCGTAGTCGACGCGCACGTTGTCGGCGAGGATGCCGCGCCGGGCGCCGTCCTTCACGTCGGCGAAGAGCGCCGCGTCGGCCAGGATCGCCTTCGACGGGATGCAGCCCCAGTTGCCGCACACGCCGCCCGGGCGGTCGCGCTCGACGACCGCGGTGCGGAGCCCGAGCTGCGCGGCCCGGATGGCCGCCACGTAGCCGCCCGGGCCTGCTCCGAGCACGACCAGGTCGTATTCGGCCGACCGGGTCACAGGACGAGCGCGAGCGGGTTCTCGAGGAGCCCCTTCAGCTCACGCAGGAAGCGCCCCGCGAGCACGCCGTCGATGATGCGGTGGTCGCAGGAGAGGGTGACCGTCATCATCCGCCCGGGGACGACCTGGCCTTCGCGCACGACGGGCGTCTCGCGGATCGTCCCCACCGCCAGGATCGCCGCCTGCGGCGGGTTGATCACCGCCGCGAACTCCGTGACCGGCAGCATGCCGAGGTTGGAAACGGTGAAGGTGGCGCCCGTCAGGTCGTCCGCCGCGAAGCGCCCGCTGCGTGCCCGCTCGAGGAGGGCGCGCGCCTGGCGCACGATGGCCGCGAGCGGCTCGCGGTCGCAGTGGCGCACCACCGGCACGACGAGGCCGTCGGCCACCGCCGTCGCCACGCCGACGTTGACCGCCTCGTGGAGCGCCATCGCGTCACCGTCGTAGGACGCGTTCAGCTCGGGCACGCGCGTGAGCGCGAGGCCCACCGCCTTCAGCACGACGTGCGTGTAGGTGAGGCCCTCGTACTCGCCCTCGAGCGCAGCGAGCGCCTCCTTCAGCCGCGCCGCCTCGTCCATCGCGATCTCGGTCGAGGCGTAGAAGTGCGGGACCTCGCGCTTCGCCTCGCCCATGCGCTTGGCGGTGGTGCGCCGGATGCGCGAGAGCTCGACGCGGCTTCCCGCCGCCGGGCGCGGCTCGGCGGGCGCTGCCGGCTTCCGGGGCGCGGGGGCCGTGCCGCCGCGGGCGGCCAGCGCTGCCTCCACGTCCTTCTGCACGATGCGTCCGCCGGGGCCGGTGCCGCTGACCTGTCCGAGATCGAGGCCGTGATCGCGCGCGATCCGCCGGGCGAGTGGCGAGGCCTTCACGGCCGCGCTGGCGCCGAGGCTCTCCCCGGGCTCGGGGCGCCGCACGACCGTCGGCCGGAAGCCCTCACGACCCGCCTCGGCCTTCGCGGGCGCCGCCCGCGGCGTGCCGGGCGCCGCTTTCGCAGCGGGCGCGGCGGGCGCTGCCTTCGCGGCCTTCTCGGCTCCCGCCGCCGGCCGCGCGGCCGAGCCCTCCCCCGGCGCGGCGAGGACGGCGATCACCGCGCCGACCGGCGCCGACTCGCCCTCCTGCACCCGCACCTCGGCGAGCGTGCCTTCGTCGTAGGCCTCGAGCTCCATGTTCGCCTTGTCCGTCTCGACCTCGGCGATGATCTCGCCGATCGCCACGCCGTCGCCGGGATGCTTGAGCCACTTCAGTATTTTGCCCTCCTCCATGGTGTCGGAGAGCTTGGGCATGGTGACGTCGATCGACATGGGCGAACGGTCAGGGAACCACGCGGCCGGCGCTCGTGCAACCGCCGGCGCAGGCTGCGCGCCGCTCTAGCGTGAGTGAGGCGGGCGGGTTCCGGGACCGGCCGCAGCCGCCGACGAGCAGCCGGCTACCGCCCGCGCTGCGCGCGCGCCGGGTGGACGGGGGCGCCCACCCTCCTCTCCTCCGCCCCGAGCAGCCGGCGCACGGTCGCGACGACCCGCGCCGGCGACGGCAGCACCAGCTCCTCCAGGTTGCGCGCGTAGGGCATCGGCACGTCGAGGCTGGTCACGCGCTCGGGCGGGGCGTCGAGGTCCTCGAAGGCGTCGCGCGCGACCAGCGCGACGACCTCGGCTCCCACACCGGCGAACGGCCACCCTTCCTGCACGACGACGCAGCGGTGCGTCCTCCGCACGGACGCGAGGATCGCTCCCGCGTCGAGGGGGCGAACGGTCCGCACGTCGACCACCTCGGCCTCGATGCCGTCGGTGGCGAGCTGCTCGGCCGCCTTGAGAGAGGTGTGCAGCATCTTGGACCAGGTGACGAGCGTCACGTCACGCCCCGGGCGCTTCACGTCCGCGACGCCGAGCGGGATGACGTGCTCGCCCGTCGGCACCTCGCCCTTGAGCGCGTACATCACCTCGCTCTCGATGAAGCAGACCGGATTGTCGTCGCGGATCGCCGCCTTGAGCAGCCCCTTCGCGTCGGCCGGCGTCGAGGGCATGACGACCTTCAGCCCCGGCACGTGCGCGTAGAACCCTTCGAGCGCCTGCGAGTGCTGCGCGGCGAGCGCGTGGGCGGCGCCGCCCGGGCCGCGGAACACGATCGGCAGCGTGAACTGCCCGTTCGCCATGTAGCGCAGCTTGGCGGCGTTGTTGATGACCTGGTCGATCGCCGTCAGCGAGAAGTTCCACGTCATGAACTCGATGATCGGCCGGAGCCCGATCATGGCGGCTCCGATGCCGACCCCGGCGAAGCCGGTCTCGGCGATGGGCGTGTCGATCACGCGCCGCTCGCCGAAGCGCTCGAGCATGCCCTCGGAGACCTTGTAGGCGCCGTTGTAGTGTCCGACCTCCTCGCCCATCAGGAAGATCGACGGGTCGCGCTCCATCTCCTCCACCATCGCCTCGCGCAACGCCTCGCGGAAGGAGATGACTCGCGGCTCAGGCATAGACGTGCTCCTCGACGGTCTCGGGCGCCGGCGCCGGCGACTCCTCGGCGAAGCGGACGGCGTCCTGCACCTGCGCCTTGGCCTCGTCGTCGACCGCTCGGAGCTGCTCGTCGGTCGCGATGCCGAGGGTGCGGATGCGCCCGGCGAGGATGCCGATCGGGTCGCGCTCCATCCACTTCTGCACCTCTTCCTTGGTGCGGTACTTGGCCGGGTCCGCGACCGAGTGGCCGCGGAAGCGGTAGGTCTTCGCCTCGAGGAAGAAGGGCAGGCTGTCTTTTCTGGCTCTGCTGATGGCGTGGCGCACGGCCTCGCGCATCTCGAGGACGTCGTCGCCGTTCACGATCTCCGCCTCCATCGGGTAGCCGCGCGCGCGCACGGCCACGTCCTCGACCGAGAGCGTGCGGTAGAGCGGCGTCCCCATGGCGTACTGGTTGTTCTCGCAGATGAAGACGACGGGCAGCTTCCAGAGCCCGGCCAGCGCGAGGCCCTCGTGGAAGGCGCCCATGTTGGCCGTGCCGTCGCCGAAGAAGCAGAGGGTCACGTCCGGCTCGCCGCGGTACTTGCTCCCGAACGCCACGCCGGCCGCGATCGGCACGTGGCCGCCGACGATCGCCCAGCCGCCGAAGAAGCGCTTGGCGGCGGCGAAGAGGTGCATCGAGCCGCCGCGCCCGCCGCTGCAGCCGGTCGCGCACCCGTAGAGCTCGGCCATCGCGCCGCGCGCGTCACCGGTGCGCGCGAGGTAGTGCGCGTGCTCGCGATACGTCGCGACGATGTAGTCGGTCGGCTCCGCCGCCGAGATGGCGCCCACCGCGACCGCCTCCTGCCCGATGTAGAGGTGGAGGAAGCCGCTCACCTTCCCCTGCGAGTACGCCTTCGCCGCGGCCTCCTCGAAGCGCCGGGAGAGGCACATCTGCCGATAGAGGTCGAGGAGCAGGGTCGCGTCCATGGGGGTCGAAACCGATTATAGGCGTTCCCGGCGTTAGTAAAAGCGCCGACCGGCCGTTAGCATGGGTTTGTGGGTACGCGACCGCCGCTGTCGGCGAGGCTGAGGTTCCACCTGCTCGGCGTGCGCCCCGCTGAACGCTGGCGCGAGTGGGCGGAAGCTCGAGTGATGTCCGCCGCCTGGCTCCCCATGGTCGCGACACGTGTCGCCTTGCCCCTCACCCTCGTGGCCGTCCTCATGTGGGCCCTCACCCCCCTCAGAGCAGCGGCCTGCGCGCTGTTCCTGCTGCTGTTTCTCCTCGTCATGATCCCGCTCGCGCTGGCCATCAAAGATAATGACGTTCACCGGCGCCGTGAGATCGCGCGCATTCGCGGCCTCGGGCCGAAAGGGCGAGGCGGCGTTCTACGCGGTGCTGCTCGTCAACTGGGGACTCGGCGTGTTGGACCGGCGGGGGGACCTGCCCTTGAGCTCGGTTCCGTCTGGCGTGCAGATTGGGCTCGTGCTGGCGATGGTGCTTGCGGTCGCCTGGTGGCGGCATGAGCAGCACGTCTTCGATCGCGAGGTCGCAGTGTCAGGCACTCCACCTCCCTCACCGAGGACGTAGTCGGGCGAAACGCCCCCCGCGCTGCCCGCCCGCGACGCGTCAGTCGGCGGCGAGGAGCGGACCCAGCGCGAGCTGTGGATCCGCCTCACCGCGTGCGGCGGCCCGCACCGGCGCGAAGGAGCGGCGGTGGATGGGCGAGGGGCCGAGCGCGCGGATGGCCGCGAAGTGGGCGCGCGTCGAATAGCCCATGTGGCGCGCGAAGCCGTAGCCGGGGAAGCGCGCATCGAGCGCGCGCATGAGTGCGTCGCGATGGACCTTGGCGACGATCGAGGCCGCGGCGATCGAGCACACGAACGCGTCGCCCTTCGGATAGGCGCTCTGCGGCATGGGGAGGTCGGGGATCTCGCGCCCGTCGACGAGCACGAAGCCCGGCACGAGCGGCAGCGCCTCGAGCGCCCGCCGGCAGGCGGCGAGCCCGGCGCGATAGATGTTGACGCGGTCGATCTCGTCGGGCTCGACCACGCCGATGCCGACGGCGACCGCGCGGCGGCGGATCTCGACGTCGAGCCGCTCGCGCAGAGCGGCGGTCAGGACCTTGGAGTCGGCGACGCCGTCGAGGCGCGTGCCGGGCGGGAAGACGACCGCGGCCGCCACCACGGGGCCGGCGAGCGGTCCCATGCCCACCTCGTCCACGCCCGCGACGTGCCGGATGCCGACCCGCCAGAGGAGCGTCTCGAGATGCGGCGCGGCGGTCGCGGGTCCGCGCCGGCGCTTCCTCGGACGCCGCCCCTCGGCTCCCATCCCCGCCCGCCCCGGTAGCAAAGAGCGGGACGGGATGTCAAAGCGGCGCGCCAGCCGGAGCCTTGGTGCACCCCTGGCGGCGGCTCGCCGGCTCGGGTAGGAAACTCGTCGGGCATCCGTCGCGACGTCACGGGAGGAGAGACATGAAGGACTGCCGCCAATTCTACATCGACGGGAAGTGGGTGCCGCCCACGAGGGCGCACGACTTCCCGGTCATCGACCCCGCCACCGAGGACGCGATCGCCAGGATCTCGCTCGGCTCGGCCGCCGACGTCGACAAGGCGGTCGCCGCCGCCCGGCGTGCCTTCGAGTCGTACTCGGAGACCAGCCCCGAGGAGCGCCTCGCGCTCATCCAGCGCATCATCGAGGTCTACCAGTCGAAGTACGAGGAGATGGCCGAGACCATCTCGCAGGAGATGGGGGCGCCGATCTGGCTCGCGCGCGCGGCGCAGGCCGCGGCCGGGCTCGCCCACTTCTTCGAGATGGCAAAGGTGCTCGGGAGCTTCAAGTTCGAGGAGCTCAGGGGCTCGACGCTCATGCGCAGGGAGCCGATCGGCGTCTGCGGCCTCATCACCCCGTGGAACTGGCCCGTGAACCAGATCGCCTGCAAGGTGGCGCCGGCGCTGGCGGCGGGGTGCACGATGGTGCTCAAGCCGAGCGAGGTCGCGCCGCTGTCCGGCTACCTGTTCACCCACATCCTCCACGAGGCGGGCGTCCCCGCCGGCGTCTTCAACATGGTGAACGGCGACGGGCCGACCGTGGGCGCCGCCATCTCGTCGCACCCGGACGTCGACATGGTCTCCTTCACCGGCTCCACCCGGGCGGGCGTCGCCGTCGCCACGGCCGCCGCCCCGACGGTGAAGCGCGTCGCGCAGGAGCTCGGCGGTAAGTCGGCCAACATCATCCTGGACGACGCCGACCTCGAGCAGGCGGTCGCGGCCGGCGTGCAGGGCTGCGCTCTCAACACCGGCCAGTCGTGCAACGCGCCCACGCGTATGCTCGTCCCGCGCTCCAGGATGGCCCAGGCCGCCGCGGCGGCGAAGCGCGCCGCCGAGGCCATAAAGGTGGGGGACCCGCTCGCCGAGGGCACCACCATCGGCCCGCTCGCGAGCGAGGCGCAGTTCGAGAAGGTGCAGCGTCTCATCAAGAAGGGCATCGAGGAGGGCGCGGAGCTCGTGACGGGCGGCCCCGGCCGCCCGGAGGGCATCCGCAAGGGGTACTTCGTGAAGCCCACGGTATTCGCCAACGTCCGCAACGACATGACGATCGCGCGCGAGGAGATCTTCGGGCCGGTCCTCACCATCATCCCATACGAGGACGAGCCGGACGCGATCCGCATCGCCAACGACACGCCCTACGGGCTCTCGGGCTACGTGACCTCCGGCGACCTCAAGCGCGCGCGCCGGGTGGCCAGGAAGATCCGCTCCGGCAACGTCCACGTGAACGGCGCGCAGCCCGACCTGGGCGCCGCCTTCGGCGGCTACAAACAGTCGGGCAACGGCCGCGAGTGGGGCGAGGCGGGCCTCGAGGAGTTCCTCGAGCTGAAGGCCGTCTTCGGCTACGCGGAGGCGGGCGGGTAGGCCGCCCGACCACATGGCCGGGAATCCGCCGCGACCCACCCAGCGCATCGTCCCCTACCTCTACGTCGACGACGTCGCCGCCTACCTCGCCTTCCTCGCGCCGGCCTTCGGCTTCGCAACCCGCGTCCACGAGGTCGATCCCAACGACCCCGAGCACGTCCACGCCCAGGCGGCCCTGGGCGACGCCCTCGTGATGGTGGGTCACGCGAGTACCAAGTGGGGCACTGCCTCGGCGCGCAGGCTCCCCGCCCGGCACAGCGGGATCTATGTGCTGGTCGACGACGTGGACGCGCACTGCGGGCGTGCCCGTGCGGCCGGCGCGATGATCGAGGCGGAGCCCGCGGACATGGAATGGGGCGATCGCATGTACACGGCGCGCGACCCGGAAGGCCAACAATGGTATTTCGCGACCCCCCGGCCGCCGGGTGGTTGACCGGGGTACGCTCACCGAGCGGGACGGGTTGCTAGGCCAACGAGGGCGGCCAGCGCGCTGAGCGCCCCCCGCCGATCCCACCCGTCCACGCCGTTGTACCAGGCGAGCCCGATCGCCTGCGCGCGCGCACTCGCGGCGGCAACGCGGAACCAGAGGCGGTGGCGCGGGCCGTAGAAGAGCCGCGCGCCCAGGTGCAGGCGGCGGAGCTTCCGCCCGAGCAGGCCGCGCTCGACGGCGCGCGCGTAGCCGCGAAAGCTCCAGTCCCCGCTCGCGTGCGCGACCACGATCGCGTCGGCGGCGAGCATCCCGTACTCGAGCGCGAAGGAGATGCCCTCGCCCATGAGCGGGTCGCACCCGGCCGCGTCGCCGACCAGGAGCGCGTGCGGCGCGGCCACCCGCGTGCCGGGCGCATGGGTCCGGATGGGGAACGCCTTCCATCCCGCAGGTTCCGCGCCGATGCGCGCGAGCTCGACGGCAAGCTCGTCCCGCAGGCGCGCGCCGTCGACCGGCGGGAGCCCGTAGACGCCGACGTTCGCGTGCGGCACGCCGTCGATGACGCAGGGGAACGTCCAGCGATAGCCGCGCAGCCCCGTCGCGCACGAGGTGAAGTCGAACTCGTAGCGCCGCGCGGCGTGGCCGTCCCAGTGCGTGTCGGCGACGGGCACGTCGCACATGACGGCGCGCGCCACCGCGCCGGCGCCGTCGCCCACGATCCCCCGGCGCACCACGCTGCCGCTCCCGTCCGCGCCGACCACGACGGGCGCCCAGTAGACACGACGGTCCGTCTCGACGCGTATGCCCGCGCCGTCGCGCGCGAGACCCACGACGCGCTCGCCCTCGCGCAGCTCGACGCCGCGCTCGCGCGCCGCCCAGGCGAGCCGCGCGTCGAACTCCCGCCGCCGCACGACGCGGCAGAGATCGGAGCCCGCGACGGCGACCCTGCGGCCCGGGACCGCGACCGCGGCCGAATCCACCCGCGCGTGCGGGACCGTGAACGGGACGCCCAGCTCCGCGAGCAGGCGGAGAGCCTTGGGGATGACGCCGCCGGCGCACGTCTTGTCCCGGGGGTGACGGGCCTTGTCGAGCAGGACCGTGCCCGCGGCGAGCTCGGGCGCCGCGGCGGCGAGGCGCAGCGCCGTGGCGGCTCCGGCCGGTCCCGAGCCGACGATGACGACCTCGCGGCGCTGCACGGGAGCGCTCTTAGCGCCCCGACACGGCGGGCGCCACCGCCCCAGCGTGCATCACGACCACCGACAGGCGATGCATGTGCAGCTTGACAGCCCGGATCCACCCCGGGAAAATGCCCCTATGCTTCGCCCGGGCGCGCCGCGCGTGATCGCCGCCCTCGCGGCCGTCCTCCTCGCTGCCTCGAGCGTCGGGGCGAGCCTCGCGCCGCGCGCGCCCTCGGCAGCCCGCTGCTGCCGGGAGGCGAAGCGGTGTCAGCACGAGCGGGCGCGCACCATCGCGCCCTGCTGCTGCGCGCCCGGGGAGGCGCCGGCCGCGGGCGCGACCGTCCCGCAGCTGAAGGCGCCGACGGCGGCCACCGGGACGATGACCGTGGCCGCGCCGACCGCTCGCCTCGCGGCGCCGGCCCTGGCGCTCGTCTCCCCGGGCGCGCTCGCGCCGCCGCACTGCCCGCTCTTCCTCCAGCGCTGCGCGCTCGTCCTCTGAGCTCCTCCCGCGCCGCGCGCGGCTCGCGCGGCGCACCCCGACGCAGCAGCGTCCGCCCCGGGCGAAGCCCTGCCCGGCGCCGTCTTCATGGAGGAGCACCATGCGACAGCATCGACACATCCCCCTCATCGCCGCCGCCATCGCGACCCTCGCCCGCCCGCTCGCCCGCGCCGGCGAGCTGCCCGCGACGGGGCCGCTCCCGCTCGCCGACGTCGTCACCTACGCGCGCGCACACAACCCGGAGCTGGAGGCGGCCCGCTGGCGCGAGGCCGCGGCGCGGGCCGTGCCGGCGCAGGCGGCCGCCTGGGACGACCCGACGCTCGCAGCCGAGAGCTGGAACACGCCGCGCGCCGTCCCCTACGACGGCGCCGACAACAACATCCTGAAGCTGTCGCAGCGCCTCCCGTTCCCGGGAAAGCTCGGGCTCCGGGGCCGCATGGCTGCGCGCGACGCCGACCTGGCGGCAGCCGAAGCCCGGATGACCGAGCTCGCCGTCCTCGAGGCCGTCAAGCAGGCCTACTGGGACCTCTGGCTCGCCGACCGCCACCTCGCCGTCTACACGCGCGACCTCGAGCTGGCGCGCGAGCTCGCGGCAGGCGCCGCCGGGCGCTACGCCGTCGGGACGGGCCGGCAGCCCGACGTGCTGCGCGCCGAGGTCGAGCGCACCCACATCGCGACCCGGCTCGTCACCACGCGCCTCGAGCGCGAGCAGGCCGCGGCGCGCCTGAACGAGCTCCTCTCGCGCGGTCCCGAGGAGCCGCTCGGCACGCCGATCGACCCCGGGCCGGCGCGGGTACCCGGGCCGCTCGAGCGTCTGATTGCGCTCGCGCGCGAGAGCCATCCGGACCTGACGGCGCGTGCCGCGGCCGTCGAGCGCGAGAAGGACGACGTCGCCCTCGCACGCCGCGGCTACCTTCCCGACTTCGATCTCACCTTCGAGCGCTTCTACAACCGTGCCGGCCGCGACGGGTACGGCGCGATGATCGCCATGACCGTCCCCCTCCCCTTCAAGTACCGCCGCGATGCCGCGCTGGACGAAGCGCACGCGCGCCTGGCGAGCGAGGAGGCGATGCGGCGGCGCGCCGAGGACCGCGCTGCGTCCGCGGTGAAGCGGGCCCTCGCCGCCCTCGCGGCCGCGGCCGCCGAGCGCGAGCTCCTCGCCGGCACGCACCTGCCGCAGGCCGAGCAGTCCTTCGCCGCCTCGCGCGACGCCTATGCGGCCGGCAACCTCGACTTCACGGCGCTGATCGACAGCCTGCGCGCCATCGAGTCGACGCATCTCGAGCACCACGAGGCGGCCGCCGCCTTCGAGAAGGCGTACGCCAGCCTCGAGACGGCCGTCGGGGGCGAGCTGCCCCGGGAGGAGCGACCATGAACCGCCCGCTCGCCCTCTTCGCCGTCGCCGCGGTGACGCGGCTCACGTTCGCCGCCGAGCCCCCGGTCGAGCTCCCGCAGGCGCCCATCCGCCTCGACGCCGGGCAGCAGCAGGCGATCGGCCTCACCTGGGGCACGGCCGAGCGCCGCCCGGTCGAGAGGGTGATCCGCACCGTCGGCCGGCTCGACTTCGACGAGCGGAAGCTCGCCCAGGTGACGCTCAAGGTGGGCGGCTTCATCGAGGAGCTGTTCGCGAACTACACCGGGCAGCCCGTCCGCAGGGGCGACCCCCTCTTCACGCTCTACAGCCCGGATCTCTTGACCGCGCAGCGCGAGTACCTCCTGGCGCGCGAGACCGAGCGGCGGCTGCAGGCGAGCTCGCTTCCCGAGGCGCGGGCGTCCGCCGCCTCGCTCGCGCGCGCGAGCCGCGAGCGGCTCCGCCTCTGGGATCTCTCGCCGCAGCAGGTGCGCGAGCTCGAGGAGAGCGGGCAGGCGAGACGCACGCTCACCATCCACTCGCCGATCTCGGGCACCGTGATCGAGAAGACGGCGGTCGCGGGTCTGCGCGTCGAGCCCGGCATGACGCTCTACAGGATCGCCGACCTCTCCACCGTCTGGGCGTACGGCGACGTGTACGAATACGAGCTGCCGCTCGTGAAGGTCGGCCAGCAGGCCGACCTCGCCCTCACCGCCTACCCCGCCGAGCGCTTCACGGCGCGTGTCGCCTGGGTGTCGCCTGTGCTCGACTCCAAGACGCGCACGGCGAAGGTCCGCTTCGAGCTGCCCAACTCGCCCGACCAGATCCTGCGCCCCGAGATGTACGGCACCGTCGAGCTGCGCGTGCCGCTCGGCGAGCGCCTGGTCGTGCCGGGGACCGCCGTGCTCGACTCGGGCCGGCGCCAGGTGGTGTTCGTCGATGGGGGCGACGGGCGGCTCCTGCCCCGCGAGGTGCGCGTGGGCGGCCGCTTCGACGACGCGGTCGAGGTGCTGGCGGGCGTGGAGCCCGGCGAGCGCGTCGTTACCAGCGGCAACTTCCTGGTCGACTCCGAGTCCAGGCTCCAGGCGGCGGAGAGCATGATGGGGATGATGGGCGCCCTCGGCATGGGCGGCGTCAAGATGGAGAGCGCCCGCCCGATGGAGATGGGCGGCGGCGAGGCACCCGCGCCGCCAGGCGCGCTGCCTGCCGGGGAGAAGCAGGTCGGCGACCTCCGCGTCACCGTCTTCCCGGCGCGCGAGACCGCGACCGTCGGCGAGAACGCGATCCGCGTGCGGGTGCGGGACGCCGCCGGCGCCCCGGTGGCCGGCGCCACCGTCCGGTTCTCCTACACCATGGACATGCCGGGCATGACGATCGAGGAGGCGCCCACCCGGGAGCTGGGGGACGGCGTCTACGAGGGCGCCGCGCGCTTCTCGATGGGCGGTCCATGGTCGCTGGTGGTCGAGATCGCGCGGCCCGGGAAGCCGCCGGTGCGCGAGAAGTTCACGCTCCGGGTGCAGCCATGATCGACCGCATCATCGAGTACAGCGCGCGGAACCGCTTCCTCGTCATCCTGCTGGTCGCGCTCGCGAGCGCGGCGGGCGTCTGGTCGCTCCGCACGAGCCCGCTCGACGCGCTCCCGGATCTGTCCGACGTGCAGGTGATCGTCTTCACCGACTGGGCCGGGCGGAGCCCCGACCTGGTCGAGGACCAGATCACCTATCCGATCGTCACCACCATGATCGCCGCGCCGCGCGTCAAGTACGTGCGCGGCGAGTCGATGTTCGGCTACTCGTTCGTCAACGTCGTCTTCCGGGACGGCACCGACCTCTACTGGGCGCGGAGCCGCGTCCTCGAGTACATGCAGGGCATCGCCGCCCGCCTGCCGGAGGGTGTCGCCCCGCGCCTCGGGCCCGACGCCACCGGCGTGGGCTGGGTCTACGAGTACGCGCTCGTCGACCGGAGCGGCACGCGCTCGCTCGCCGACCTGCGCTCCTTCCAGGACTGGACGCTCCGCTACTGGCTCGCGAGCGTGGAGGGGGTGGCGGAGGTGGCATCGGTGGGCGGCTTCGTCAAGCAGTACCAGGCGGAGATCGACCCGGCGACGCTGCTCGCCCACCACCTCCCGCTCCGCGACGTGATCGATGCCATCCGCCGCTCGAACAACGAGGTGGGCGGCCGCCTGGTCGAGTTCAGCGGCACCGAGTACGTCGTGCGCGGCCGCGGCTACGTCCAGTCGGTGGCCGACGTGGAGCAGATCGCGGTCGGGACGAACGGCAACGGAACGCCGATCCTCGTCCGCGACATCGCGCGCGCGCACCTGGGACCCGACCTCCGGCGCGGTCTCGCCGAGCTCGACGGCCAGGGCGAGACGGTGGGGGGCGTGGTCGTCATGCGCCACGGGGAGAACGCGCTCCGCGTGATCGACGGCGTCAAGGCCAGGCTGCGCGAGGTCGAGAAGTCGCTCCCGTCCGGCCTCGAGATCGTCCCCGTCTACGACCGCTCGACGCTCATCGACCGCGCCATCGACACGCTCCGTCACACGCTGGCGGAAGAGCTCCTCGTCGTGAGCGCGGTCATCCTCGTCTTCCTCTGGCACATCCCGAGCGCGCTCATCCCGATCTTCACCATCCCGATCGCCGTGCTGCTCGCCTTCATCCCCATGCGGGCGATGGGGCTCACCGCCAACATCATGTCCCTCGGCGGCATCGCGGTGGCGATCGGCGCCATGGTGGACGCCGCCATCGTCGTGGTCGAGCAGACGCACAAGAAGCTCGAGCGCTGGCAGGCGGAGAATCGGCCAGGGGACTTCCGGGACATCGTCATCGCGGCCGTCAAGGAGGTGGGCGGACCGAGCTTCTTCTCGCTCCTGGTGATCGCGGTCTCGTTCCTCCCCATCTTCGCGCTCGAAGCGCAGGAGGGACGGCTCTTCACGCCGCTCGCCTTCACCAAGAACTTCTCGATGGCGATCGCGGCCGTGCTCGCGATCACGCTCGACCCCGCCATGCGGCTCGTCTTCACGCGCCTCGAGCCCTTCACCTTCCGCCCGGGCTGGCTCCGTCGCGTCGCCAACGCCGCGCTGGTCGGGACCATCCACGGCGAGGAGACGCACCCCGTGAGCCGCCCGCTCATGCGCCTCTACCACCCGCTCGTCGAGGCCGTGCTGCGCCGGCGCTGGCTCACCGTCGCGCTCGCGGTCGCGATCGTCGTCGCGACCGTCCCGGTCTACTTCCGCCTCGGCTCCGAGTTCATGCCGTACCTCAACGAGGGCACGATCCTCTACATGCCGACGGCGCTGCCGGGCATGTCCGCGACGCAGGCGCGTGCCGCGCTCCAGACCCAGGACCGGATGCTGAAGCGCTTCCCCGAGGTCGAGCACGTCTTCGGCAAGGCGGGCCGCGCCGAGACCCCGACCGACCCCGCGCCGCTCAGCATGTTCGAGACCGTCGTGACGCTGAAGCCCGAGGACCAGTGGCGTCGCGGCATGACCTGGGAGCGGCTCAATGCGGAGATCGACCGCACGGTGCGCTTCCCCGGCATGCCCAACATCCTATGGATGCCGATCATGACCCGCACCGAGATGCTCGCGACCGGCATCCGAAGCTCCCTCGGCATCAAGGTCTTCGGCCCCGACCTGGGGGAGATCGGCCGCATCGGACATGACATCGAGGCCGCCGTCGCCACCCTCCCCGGCACCCGCAGCGCCTTCGCCGAGCGCACGACGGGCGGCCACTACCTCGACATCACCGTCCGGCGCGATGCCATCGCACGCTACAGCCTCACGCTCGGCGACGTGCAGGACGTCATCGAGTCCGCGATCGGCGGCGCGAGCGTGTCGCAGACCGTCGAGGGCCGCGAGCGCTACAGCATCAACGTGCGCTACGTGCGCGACGCGCGCAGCGACCTGGAGAGCTTGAAGCGCGTGCTGGTGGCCGGCCGGGACGGCGTGCAGATCCCGCTCGCCGAGCTCGCCGACCTGACCGTCTCGACCGCGCCGCCCTCCCTCCACGACGAGAACGGCGCGCTCGCCGGCTACGTCTTCGTCGACGTCGCCGGCCGCGACCTGGGGAGCTACGTGGACGAGGCGAAACGGGTCGTCGGCGAGCGCGTCAGCCTGCCCCCCGGCTACCACCTCGGCTGGGCGGGGCAGTTCGAGTACCTCGAGCGGGCGCGGGGGCGGCTCGCGCTGCTCGTGCCGCTCACGCTGCTCATCGTCTTCGTGCTCCTCTATCTCAACACCGCCTCGGTCACGAAGACGATGATCGTCCTGCTCGCCGTGCCGTTCTCGGCGGTGGGCGCGATCTGGCTCCTCTGGGCGCTCGGCTACAACATGAGCGTCGCGGTCTGGGTGGGCCTGATCGCGCTCCTCGGCGTCGACGCCGAGACCGGGGTCTTCATGCTCCTCTACCTCGACCTCGCCTTCGACGAGCGGCGGCGGCGCGGCCTGATGCGCTCGGTCGCCGACCTGAAGGAGGCGATCATCGAGGGGGCGGTGAAGCGCCTGCGGCCCAAGGTGATGACCGTGGGCGTGATGTTCATGGGCCTGCTTCCCATCATGTGGTCGCACGGCACGGGCGCCGACGTGATGAAGCGCATCGCCGCGCCGATGATCGGCGGCATCTTCACGTCCTTCGTCATGGAGCTGCTCGTCTATCCGGCCATCTACGCCATCTGGCGAGGGCGGGAGGTCCCCGGCGCGTGAACCTCCCGCGTCGTCCGCGCGTACTACCGCGAGGAAGGAGGACGCAAATGGAGGGAACCCGCAAGTGCCCCTACTGCGCCGAGCAGATCTCCGCCGAGGCGGTGCGCTGCCCCCACTGCCGGAGCCGCGTCGCGGCGCTCGACCCGGCGCGCTGGTATCGGGACCATCCCGACCGGCGCCTGGCCGGGGTCGCGGCCGGCGTCGGCCACGCCCTGGCCCTCCCCGTCGCCGGCGTCCGGCTCGGCTTTCTCGTGCTCACCTTCGCGCACCTGATCGGGCCGCTCCTCTACGGCGCGCTCTGGCTGATCGTCCCGTTCACCCCGAGCGGTCCGTCGCTCCTCGAGCAGGGCCTCGCGCGGGCGCAGGACTGGGTCGCCCGCCTGCGGGGTCGGGACCGCCCATCGTCCGCCGCCAACGGCGCCGACCGGCGCGATCTCGGCGCCGGAGCGGTGCCGGGAGGGCCGCTCGCATGATACAGCTCCGCGCGGGCGCCGATGGCGACCGACGAGGAGCTGATCGCGGCGGTCGCGAGCGGCGACGGGCGCGGGCTGGAGGAGCTCTGCCGGCGCTGGGAGCGCCCGCTCTACCAGCTCATCGCCCGGCACACCGGGGGGCGTGATGTCGAGGACCTCTACCAGGAGACGTGGCTCCGCGTCGTGCGCGCGGCGCGGCGCTTCGACCCGGCGCGGCGCTTCTCGACCTGGCTCTTCCAGATCGCCGTCAACCTCTGCCGCGACTGGCAGCGCCGGCCGCCGCCCGAGCCGGTCGATCCCGCCGCCGTGGACGCCCGCGCCGGCGCGCCCGCGGCGACCGACGCGGCCCTCGACGCCCACCGCCTCCTCGCCACGCTCCCCGAGGCGCAGCGGAGCGCCGTCATCCTGCGCTACTACCATGATCTGCCCGAGGAGGAGGTGGCGGCGATCCTCGGCTGCCCGCGGGGCACCGTGAAGAGCCGGCTCCACCACGCCATGCGCCGCCTGCTCGAGACCGCCCGACGATGACCGACTGCGACGAGACGCTCACCACGCTCCTCTTCGGCCGCGCGCTCGACCGCGACGCGGCGGCCCACCTGGCCGCGTGCCCGCGCTGCCGCGCGGAGAGTCCGGCGGTCGAGGGCCTCGAGCGGACGCTCGCGGCGGCGCCCGTGCCGGCGCCGCCGCCCGCACTCGCGAGGCGCGTGCTCGCCGCCGCGGCGCCGCTCCTCGCCCGCAACGCGCGCCGCGCCGCCTGGCCGACCCTGGCCCGCGCGCTCGCGGCCGCGCTGCTGCCGCTGCCGGTGATCCTGCTCCTCGACTTCTACCTGGTGCGGGCCGCTTTCGGCCTCCTCGTCGCGATCCTCCCCACCGCGCTCGGCGCCTACATCGTGTTCAACTACGCCGCGACGCTCGCCCTCCTGCTCGCGCTCACCTACGGCGCGATCCCGATCTTCGTCGAGCAGCAGGTGCGCCTGCGCCGCCAGGAGCGCCATGCCTGACGTCGGGACCAAGCGCTGCCCGTACTGCGCCGAGGAGATCCGCGCCGAGGCCGTGAAGTGCCGCTACTGCGGGAGCCTGCTCGAGCCCGGGAGCGCGCTCACGCGCGCCTGGTACCGCGCGCGCGAGGGCAAGATGATCGCCGGGGTGTGTGCCGGCCTGGGCGAGCAGTTCGGCGTCTCGGTCACGATCCTGCGCCTCGCCTTCGTGCTCGGCACGCTGGTGAGCGGCTTCATGCTCGGGCTGGTCATCTACCTCGTGCTCTGGGTGGTGATGCCGTACCGCCCCGCGCGCGAGCTGCCGGCGGTGCGCCCGGCGCCGCCGCCTGCGTGACCGGCCGGGTGGTGAGCCCGTGCGGGGGGGACTATATGTAGAGGCGCGGTGGGGTTCTACGCGAGGCACGTCTTCCCGCGCTTCATGGACTGGGCGCTCGGCAGGCCGCGGTTTGGGCGGGAGCGGGACGAGGCGCTGGCGGCGGCCGGCGGGGAGGTCCTGGAGATCGGCTTCGGCACCGGGCTGAACCTCCGGCACTATCCGCCCGGCGTGACGCGCCTCACCGCGCTCGACGTGGCCGACCTGCTGCCGGCGCGCACCGCGCGGCGCATCAAAGCGGCGCCCTTTCCGGTCGCGCGCGTGCACCTCACCGCCGAGCGGCTGCCGTTCCCCGACGCGGGCTTCGACTGCGCGGTCAGCACCTGGACCCTGTGCAGCATCCCCGACGCGCTGGCCGCGCTGCGCGAGGTGCGCCGCGTCCTCAAGCCCGGCGGCGTCTTCGTCTTCCTCGAGCACGGGCGGAGCGACGACGCGCGCGTCGCCCGCTGGCAGGATCGCTTCAACCCGATCCAGCGCCGGATCGGCGTCGGCTGCAACCTGAATCGCCCGATCGACGCGCTGATCCGCGACGCGGGCTTCGCGATCACCCGCCTCGACCGCTACGCGATCCAGGGCGAGCCGCGCATCATGGCGGAGATGTACCGCGGCACGGCCTCGCCGCGCGGGTCGTGACCAGCCGCCCGCTGCCGCTCTGGCTCGCCGGCGCCGTGGTGGCCGGCACCTTCGCCCTCCTCCTCTGGCTCGAGGGGCGCCGTCCGCTCCGGCCGACGGTCGAGCCCAAGGGGCGGCGCCTGGCGCGCAACCTCGCGGTGGTCGCGCTCAGCACCGCGGCCGTCGCCCTGACCGAACGGCCGGCGATCGGCGCGCTCTCGGGGCTCGTGGCAGCGAGGCGATGGGGGCTCCTCCAGTGGGCCTCGCTCCCCGCCGCGCTCGAGGTGCCGCTCGCCGTCGTCCTCATGGACTATACGATCTACATCTGGCACGTCCTCACCCACCGCGTTCCCTGGCTCTGGCGCTTCCATCTGGTGCACCACGTCGACCGCGACCTCGACGCGTCGACGGCGCTGCGCTTTCATTTCGCAGAGGTCGCGATCTCGATCCCCTGGCGCGCGGCCCAGGTGCTCGTGATCGGCGTGTCCCCGCTCGCCTTCTCGGTCTGGCAGACGGCGCTCCAGGTCTCGATCCTGTTCCATCACTCGAACGTGCGCCTGCCGCTCGCGCTCGAGCGCCGGCTGGTGCGCCTCGTGGTCACGCCCCGCATGCACGGCATCCATCACTCCACCGTGCGCCGCGAGACGGACACGAACTGGTCGAGCGGCCTCACGCTCTGGGACCGGCTGCACGGGACGCTGCGGCTCGACGTCCCGCAGGCGGAGGTCACGATCGGCGTGCCGGCGTACCAGGCCCCCGCGGACGTCGCCCTGCCGCGCCTCCTCGCGCTCCCGTTCGTGCGCCAGC
>VBKJ01000139.1 GCA_005879795.1 Deltaproteobacteria bacterium | reverse complement strand
GGAGGCGAAGGTGTGGCGGAGGTCATGCTACCGGAAGTCGACGATGCCGGCTCGCTTCACCGCGGGGAGGAAGTGGCGGTTCAGAAAGTTCTTCGGGTGAAGCGGTGTCTCCCCCGTCGCGCTCGCGAAGACGTAGGGGCTCTTTAGGCGGCTCGGCTGAGCCCGGAGGATCGCGAGGGCCGTCCGATTCAAGAAGACGTGTCTCGTGAGCCCGCTCTTGCTCAAGGGGATGGTCACGACGCTGTTAGCCAAGTCCACGTCGGTCCAGCGTAGGCCGAACTGCTCGCCCTGGCGGAGGCCGGTGCGGCCGCCTCCGCCACCGTCAACAACCGCTCCCCCACCACGGAGGACTCAGTAGCATGGCTTATCTGTGCGCGCAACTCTGTGGTATTAACTAATGTACCGCCGTCGAGCCGCCGCCCGGGTTGCCGCCCGGCGGCGGTGGCGCTCTCAGCCGCGCTCAGTTTCTAGCACGGCGGACGGTTGAAGACCCAGCGGGCGGCAAAGGTTTAGCGTTACAGAGGCCATGCGGCCTTCAGGTGCTCGGCGGTCCCTGCACCTCGACGTGCCGGAGGGTACCAGGTGTCCGCGTCATCCACGGTGAAGTAGAACCGCAGCCGGGACGCCCCGCGCGCGAAGTATCGCCTCCCGCACCGGTGGCGTCCCGGGCACACCCCAGTCCGCCTCACCCGATGATTGCGCGGGGTCTCACCTGTCGACAGGATTCATCACTGCAGCGAGATTGGCGTATAGAAGGGGGGAGGGGTGCCGCACGAGCCGGGGGGCCTGCGGCAGCCTCCGAGACCTGGGGGTCAGGTGAACTTGACCCGCCTTGCCGCGGCGCGGAACGGGCTCGCGGCGACGATGGTCGCTCTGCTGGTGCAGGCGGCCCCCGCTCGGGCGGACGGTGCGCCGAACCTGATCCTCCCGCTGGTCACCGCGATCGCGTTCGCCTCCGCGGCGAGCAACGTGGCCCAGCAGGTGGCAACCCTCGACCCGGGGGGGCGGCTGCTGCTCAGCCTCATCCCGAAGCAGGTCCACATCGTGGACGGGTACCAGTACGACTTCGAGGACTACGTCGGGCTCAAACGGCCGAGCGACATGGTCGACAGCGACCGCATCGTCTCCTACGACATCCTCCGCTGGCCGCGCCGCGGCTGGACGGCCTACGTCGCCTACGACGAGGAGTACCACGGCCCCGTCACCGGTCGCAGCGACATCCTCCGCATCGAATTCAAGCACCGCTTCTGAGCGGTACGAGGGGACGTGGCGGCAGCGTGGCGCGGGCGGGGTGCCGCCGAGGCAACCTCCTCGGACCTACCTCGCAGCGGCCTGGTTCGCCGGCCCGGCGGAACCGGGTATTTATAAGCCACTTCGCGGAGACTTTCGGTCAAGGGTCCCCGAGAAAGGGGTGGAGCCCCGGTGGACATGACGGGGCCGAAATTCGACCCCTGAAGGCAGACTACCCAGGTCGGGTACGGCGTCGCCGCCCGATGGCTAGCCCGCTGCTCGGCGGAGCAGCATTAGTCCCGGGGCGTCCGGAGGCTCACCTGCCTCGGTGGAGCGCCTTACCTTGTCTTCCTTCGATAGCGCGGCGTGAGCGCGGCCGGCGAACGGCTCGGAACGCCCTGCGGAGCGATCGGCGAGCGGCCCGAGGCGAAGGGCTCTCTAGACGAGCCCGAGATTGAGCGCGACTTCCCGCGGAAGCACGAGCCGTCCGCGATCGCCCATCCGTGCGATGGTCGTGCCCGGCAGCATCCGCAGGGGCGGCACCGCGACGACCTTCGTCCCCACCCGGCACATCAGGATCAGGTTCGCGTCCCTGATGACCTCCACATCATCAAACTCCATGCGCCCCGAGCCATCGATCATGACCCTGCTCTCGGTCTGGCTCGGAGGGTCGGGAGGGCACCGGGTGCGCCGCTCGGGGTTACGCACGTGGGAGCCGTACGCGGGCGTAGCAGGGAGTGCGGAAACGCTACTCCCCTCCTGATCCGGAGCGCAAATAGGGGTCGAAAAAGATGGAGCACGCGGGCGGCGACCGCCCAGCACGCCGGCCGTAGCCCACGGCAAGCGGCGGGCGAGGAAAGGGCTGCACCGCGTCTGCCGGGAGGCTGTAGGGGCGCCTGGGCGCGTCGCGCACTCGGTGTCACCAGGAGTGTCACCAGGAGTGGCACAACCCCAACGAAGCGGTCGCAACCCGTCGAAGCCGGTAGACTGGCCAACCGTTGCAGCGCAAGGACGTCGGCGGATTCCCCGCACGGAGCGTGGGGTCCAGGACGGACTGAAAATCACGGTGTCGGCGGTTCAACTCCGCCCCTGGCCACTTGAAGATCGCGATGTTGGAGAGCGCGTCGCACGCTGCGAGGGCCACAGGCTACTGATAGGCTACACCGCTCGTCCGCGACACGGCGCTCTCCACATCATCCGCTGTCGCGTCGCCAGGGTCGTGCCCGCTCGAGGACGGCGATGCGTGTCGTCGATTCCGAGCGTCACCACCTTCTCGACGGCGTGCAGCTCGGGGTCGCGGGGCGGCGGGGAGACTGATCGATAAGGAGCGAGCGCGCAGCGGCGACGACGAGCGAGGTACCCCCCGCCACCGGGCTTGTCGAAGCCGGCGCCTCGGTGGGTGGCGCTTTGGGGTACCTAATCTCGGCCGGGAAAAAATTGCTACGCGAGCCCGACCGCGACGAACCCATCGCACTCGGCGTCGTGCTCGTCGCAGGGTCGCGCGACGGCCGCCTCGGCGTACAGCTCGACCTCACATCCGCACGCCAGAATCGCTTTCTCGCCGCCCGGCTCGAGGCCGCCGAGGAGCGGGCCTGCGCCATGAACGTCGTCGCTGCACCGATTGTGGCCGGTCGCTCACGAACCCCGCACGCCCGGCGGCAAGGTGAGTGACGTCGGGGGCGATCCGAACGCTGCGGAAGTGACGGAAAGGCGGGCACGGCAGACATCGACCGCGTTCCCAAGGAAAACGGTTACCCTTCGAGCCCTACGCCGGGGTGCGGCTGCGGTGGGAGATCGACCGGGCGCTTGCCGCAGGGAAGCGACGCGGGGGCCGAGTGAGGCCGGCGGGCCGAGTGAGCCTTGTCGGCGCGCCCCGCCCGAGCCTATAGATGCGGAGTGACGAGCGTCCGCATCGAGCTCGCGGCGGTGGAGCGTCTCTCGGGCGGGACCTCGTCCGCTGCGAGGGCGTCATGGTCGCCCGGGACGGCAGCATCTGGGCCGCTCACGGGCGCGGCGCCGGCGCGCGCATCGCGCCCGACGATGCGCGCGAGGAACGCATCGGCCGCTCGTTCACCAAACTGTAGGAGGAAGATCGCATGCGATCGCTCGTGCGTCCGCTCGCGCTCCTCGCCCCGCTCGTCCTCGCCGCCCCCGCCGCCGCGCTCACCTTCCGCGCCGTCGAGCCCTTCAGCGTGAAGGGTGCCTACGATCTGATCATTGTCCCCGAGCCGTGGAACGGCGGGCTCTTCATTTACGCGCACGGCTACACCGCCGATCAGCGCTCGATCGTGCCCTATCCCCGGGACATCACGCCCGCGAACATCGGCACGAAGCTCACGGGTGGCGACCAGGTGCTCCAGATCCCGCTCAACCTGGGCTACGCGGCCGCGACGACCACGTACCGCTCGGTCGGATGGGCGGTCGAGGACGCCGTCGATGATATCGAGAACATCCGCCGCCACTTCGTGGAGCGGTACGGCACGCCCACACATGCCTACATCTGGGGCCACTCCGAGGGCGGGATGGTGACCGAGGCCGTCCTCGAGCTGGCCTCGCCGGCGTACGAGGGCGCGCTCCCGTTCTGCGCGCCAGGCGCCGGCGCACGCCGCAACTTCAACGGCGCCTTCGACCTGCGCGCGGTCTACGAGTACGTCTGCCGCGACGTGTCCGAGGCGCGTTTCGTCTGCCATGTGTGCTCGGGCGGCACCGCGCGCTGCCTCGAGGACGCCGACTGCCCCCCGGGCGAGGCCTGCGGCGCGGCAGAGCCGGCGCCCGCGCCCGCGGACGGCCTCACGCGGGGGTGCACGGATTTCGTCCTCGGCACTCCGGACGCCGTGAACGAGCAGCCGAAGTACGGCGACCTCGTAGCGCGCGCCGTCACGGCCTGCTTCGGAGGCGCCGCGCCGACGCCCGAGCAGTCGGCGCGGAAGGACCTCTTCCTGCGCGTCACGCAGCTCCCGGAGAGCTTCGTCGGGACCGACCTGTTCTTTGCCTCGGTCGGGCTCGCCGAGGTGGTGCACCGGCGGACGCACGAGCACCATCCGTGGGGGAACCTCGGGGTCGACTACGCCGCCCCCGCCCTCACCCCCGGTGAGCAGCTCGCACTCAACCGCGGCGTGCCGCGCGCGAGCGCCGACGCGGCGGGGGTCAACTACATGCAGCGCTTCTTCGAGCCGCGCGGGCGGACCGCAGCCAAGGTCCTCACCCTCCACGCGCTCGACGACGGCCTCGTCATTCCGGAAAACGATGAGAAATATCGGGAAGCCTTCGTAGCGAGCGGCCGCCCGGAGCAGCTCGTCCAGCTCTTCACCGCGACCGGCGGTCACTGCGGGTTCAGCGGCGCAGAGCACCTCGCCGCGTTCTTCGCCCTCACGCGCTGGGTCGAGGAGGGCGTGGAGCCGACGGCCGCCGCGGTGCAGGCGACCTGCACGGCGCTCAAGCCGTTCGCCGGCGGCGGCCCATGTCGCGTCATGGCGGCGGCACCAGGCGAGCGGGGCCTCAGGGTGGTCGAGCGGCGGGAGCGGGGTGCGCCGCTGCACGAGCTCGTGTGTGTCGGGGACCCCGCGGACTGCCCCTCGGGCAGCACCTGCTCGCCACGGCACTCCTGCCGATAGGTGTGAAATCCTGTGCTCGATCCATCAGGCAGTGACCGGAGAAGTCGGAATCTGCCCGGGCCTCAGGTGGAGCTCCTTCTAGAAGCGAAGCGCCTTCGCCTCGACGAGGTTGCGCGTGTCCACGCCCACCGATTCGGCGGGCGGCAGGAGTCGCCGGCGGAGTTCGCGGCCTTCCTCGAGTCGGGGATGGATCCGGGCGAGGTCGGGCGGATCGCGGTCGCCGGGATCGAGGCCGGGACTTCTTCATCATGAGCCACCCCGAGGTGCGTGCGGTCGCCGAGGCCCGCTGCCGGGATGTGCTGGCCGCGTTCGACGTCGCGGACCGCCGGGGGCGTGGGTGAGCTGCGAGCACGGCCGGCGTCCGACCGCGCATCAGCTTGCGCGACCTCATGCTTGCCGGTCGGAGCTTGTCGGCGCTCGAGGCGCGGTCCACGTCGCGTCGCCACTCGGCCGCCTCGGCCATGGCGATCGCGGCATCCCCGTGCCGAACAGCTGGCGCGAAGCGGCTTCCAGGAAGGCGATCCCGGGCGGGCCACTGCGCATCCCGGACACCGCACAGAGTGCCCCTGCTGCGCAAAATCTCCGGGCATGGGGATCTGTAGCGTGCGCTAGGTACCCATTCCCCCTCGGCGTTCCCATGAGGCGCCTTCCACCGCCTGGCAAACGCGCTGCGGGTCCAATGCGCTGGGTCCGCAATCAGTGCCCGGGCGGCCTTGAGAGCCGCCACGGGCTCCCGGTGACTCTCGAGCGAGGCCTCCCCGATCCCTTGTGCGCAGTGTGGCGGCCGCGCGGCGAGGTGTGGGCCTGAATGGGCCCGCCGGCGGGATGGATCATGACCCCGCGGGCACCGTGACGCTGATGGTGATCGCCGGGTTGACGCAGATCCGCGACACGGAGTAATCCCCGCCGCGACGACCCGGCGGGCATCGCGTCCCGTCTGGGTCGGTTCCGCGAGTGCGATGAACCGCATCGGGGACTACGCGCTGATCGGCGACTGCCACTCGGCGGCGCTGGTCGGACGCGACGGGTCGATCGACTGGGCCTGCTTCCCGCGCTTCGATTCGCCCGCGGTCTTCTGCCGGATCCTCGATCCCGCCTGCGGCGGCGCCTTCGAGATCGAACCCGCCGGTGTGCGCGGGTCGCGGCGCGCCTACCTCGACGACACGAACGTGCTGGTGACGGACCGGCTCCTCGGATTCGCGAACGACGTTGGCCTCTACGCCGAGGAGGCCGACCCCGCGAGCGGCGCGGCGCTCGGGAACTTCCCGCAGGCCTTCACGCACATGGCGCTCGTCCTGTCCTGCGCACACCTCTCGGCGGCCGAGCGCGGCCGGGTGCCCTTCGACGGCGCGCACGACTACGCCGAGCTCGCCCTCGACCGCCTGCTCGCTCGTGGCGAGCGGCTCGCCGAGAGCAGGGCCCAGGGATAGGCGCCGGCCGCCTCGAACTGCGGCGCCGGACGGCGGCGCGTAGAGGCCGCGCGCACCGCCCAGACGGATGAACAAACGGGCCGGTGAACAGGCGCTGCGAAGGAAGCCGCCCGCCGTCGAGCTGAGAGGCGAGGCCATCGGGGACTGGCGGTGCCGGTGAGCCGGTTCGCATCCCGGCGCGCTACGCCGCGGCCCTCTCGTTGACTCGTTCTCGCCAGACGATTATCGGAGGGCCCTCGCCGTTTGCCTTTGGGAGGCTTCATGTCGCGGGCCATCGCACCAGAACCCGAGCGGTCAGCCGAGACCGCACATGCCTGCGTGGTCAACTCCTGGAACGAGTGGGATCCGCTGGAGGAGGTCGTCGTCGGTCGCCTCGAGGGCGCCGCCGCACCACCCGGCCACGTCACGATGGTCGGCAACCTTCCGGCTAGGGCGGCCCGTCTCTATCCGCTGCTCGCCGGTCGGCGATACCCGAGGCTCCTCGTCCAGCCGGCGCAGAAGGAGCTCGGGGGCTTCGTTCGCCTGCTCGAATCGGAGGGTATCAAGGTCCGCCGGCCGGACATCGTCGACTTCTCCATTCGCTTCAGCTCACCGAACTGGACCTCCAGCGGCTTCTGCACCGCGAGCCCGCGCGACGGCATCTTGGTGATCGGCGACCAGATCATAGAGACACCGATGGCGTGGCGCTCGCGCTATTTCGAGACCCACGCCTACCGCACGCTGCTCAAAGAGTACTGGTCGCAGGGGGCGCGCTGGATATCCGCGCCGAAGCCGCAGTTGCTCGATCGTCTGTACGACGATCATTTCAGGCCGCCGGCCAAGGGTGAGCCGGTCCGTTACATCATCAACGAGTTCGAGCCGCTGTTCGATGCCGCCGATTTCGTCCGCTGCGGTACCGACCTGTTCGTCACCCGCAGCAACGCCACCAATGCGTCGGGCATCGAGTGGCTGCGTCGCCACCTGGGCCCCCAGTTCCGCATTCACGAGATCAAGAGCCACTGCCCGCAGCCGCTCCACATCGATACCACCTTCGTGCCGCTCGCGCCGGGAAAGGTGCTGATCAATCCAGAATACGTCGATCCCAAGGAACTCCCACCCATCCTCAAGTCGTGGGACATCCTCGTTGCGCCGGAGCCCGATCCCATCCGGGGCCTGCGTAACCTCCATCTCTCGATGGTGAGTAAGTGGATCAGCCTGAACGTCCTGATGCTGGACCCGAAGCGGGTGGTGGTGGAGCGGTCGCAGGTGTCGATGATCGAGTTGCTGAAGGACCACGGCCTCGAGCCCATTCCGTGCCCTTTCATGCACTACAAGCCCTTCGGCGGATCGTTCCACTGCGCCACGCTCGACGTTCGGCGCAGGGGCACGCTGCAATCGTATTTCTGATCGCCTCGGACTTCAGGTCGTGAATACCAGGGCGATCCCGCCCGCGATCGCGGCGATGCCGACCCCCTGCGCAGCGCTCAGGCGCTCGCCGAGGAGGACGACGGACAGGATCGTGATGAGCACGATCGAGAGACCGGTCGCGACCGGGTAGAGCACGTTCAGCCGGAGCCTCGATAGGATGAAGATGTAGAGGAAGAAGCTCATGCCGTGCAGGAGCAGGCCGCACAGGATGTAGGGGTTCCTGACCGGCTCCAGAAGGATCGACGGCGCCAACGGCTGATCGGCGAATCTCGCCGCCCCGTGGCGCAGGGAGAGTTGGGCAGCAACCGCGAGGATATTTTCGAGCAGGATCAGAAGGGGGATCATCGAGCAGCGCTCCAATCGTCATGCCGGGCGGCGTGCGGCGGATACCTAGCAAGTCCCGGACGGCTGCCGCAACGCCTGCGGGCTCCTTGGCTTCGGCTCGACGCCCTGCTATGGACGAGCGCGCTGGCGGGTTCGGGGGGGGCCTGGCACTGCTGCTCCGACGCACAGGACTGGCGTCGGAGAAAGGAGCCGCGTGCGCCCCGACTTTCTCCCACTGTCCCGCCCGTCGATCGGGTCGCAGGAAATCGAAGAAGTGACCGCCTGCCTCCGTTCGGGATGGTTGACCAGCGGCCCGCGCGTCGCGCGCTTCGAGGAGGCATTCGCCGAGACCGTCGGCGCTGCGCACGGGGTCGCGACCAGCTCCGCCACCGCCGGCCTCCACCTCGCCCTCCTGGCGGCGGGCGTCGGGCCCAGCGACGAGGTCGTCACCACCCCCATGACGTGGGCCGCGACCGGGAACATGATCCTCGCGGTCGGGGCGCGGCCGGTCTTCGTCGACGTCGATCCCGGAACGCTCAACATCGACCCGGCGGCCGTCGCTCGCGCGCTCACGTCGCGCACCCGCGCGGTCCTGCCGGTGCATTTCGCCGGGCAACCCGCCGACCTCGACCGACTCCGGGCGATCGCCGCCGATCATGGCCTCGCGGTGATCGAGGACGCGGCCCACGCGCTCGGGACGACATACCGCGGGCGGCCGATCGGCAGCGGGAGCGCGGCAGCGGTCTTCAGCTTCCATCCGATCAAGGCAATCACGACCGGTGAAGGGGGCATGGTCGTCACGGACGATGCCGACCTGGCCGAGCGCCTGCGGCTGTTGCGTTTCCACGGGATCGCCCGCGACGCCTGGAGCCGATACGGGCGGCGCGGCAACCCCGGCTACGACATCGTCGCGCTCGGCTTCAAGTACAACATGACGGACCTGCAAGCGGCGCTCGGGCTGGCTCAGCTCACGCGACTGCAGGAGTTCATCGAGGCCCGAACGCGCATCGCTTGCTGGTATCGGCAAGCCCTCGCGCACGTCCCCGCGGTCGAGATGCTGGCGCCCGTGCCCTACCCCGCGCGACACGCCTGGCACCTGCTCGTGGTCCGTCTCCAGCTCGAGGCGCTCCGGGTCGGGCGGGACGAGGTGATGGACGCCCTCCTCGCCGCGAACATCGGGGTCGGCCTGCACTTCAAGGCCCTCCACCTCCACCGCCTCTACCGCGAGCAGCTCGCGCTGCGGCCCGATGCCCTGCCGCATGCGACGCGCGCCTCCGAGCGCATCCTGTCCCTGCCGCTGTTTCCCGGCATGACGCGCGCGGATGTAGAGGACGTGGCCAGTGCGCTCGAAGAGATCCTGCGGCGCCATGCAGCTTGAGCGGGCCGGGGCGCAGTCACTGCCGGCGGACACCCTCCCGCAGCCGGCGGTCTCGGTCGTCATCCCTGTCTTCAACGAGTCCGCGAGCATCCCGCGCCTGCACACCCGGCTCCACCAGGTCCTCCAGCAGCTCGCCCGCTCGTTCGAGGTCGTCTACGTCGACGACGGCAGCAGGGACCGTTCGCTCGAGGAGTTGCTGCTCATCCAGGGATGGGATCCGTCCGTGAAGGTGGTGGCGCTTGCGCGCAATGCCGGGCAGCATGCAGCAGTGCTGGCCGGCTTCGCCCACGCCCGCGGCGAGGTGGTGGTCACGCTCGACGCGGACCTGCAGAACCCGCCCGAGGAGATCCCACGGCTCCTGGCAGAGATCGACGCGGGCTACGACGCGGTCGGTACGCGCCGCGAGGGCCGCAACGACCCGTTCCTACGCCGCGCGATCTCTGCGCTCGTGAGCCGTCTCGCTTCCCTGGCCGTCGGGGTACCCATGACCGACTGCGGCTCCATGTTGCGGGCCTATCGGCGCCCGGTGGTCGAGGAGATCCTCCACCTCGCCGAGCGCGCGCTCTTCATTCCGGCACTCGGCGCCTGGCTGGCGCGGCGGCCAACCGAGATCTCGATCCGGCACGAGGCCCGCATGGCGGGGCGCTCGCGCTACTCGCCGCTCCGGTTCATGCAGCTCGGCTTCGACCTCGTGACCGGCTTCTCGCTCGTCCCGATCCAGCTCGTGTCGCTTGCGGGTCTCGGGGTGTCGCTGCTCGGGATCGCCTTCGGCGCCTTTCTCCTGATCCGGCGGCTGGTCCTCGGCCCGGAGAGTGAGGGCCTCTTCACCCTCTTTGCCATCCTGTTCGTGTTCGTGGGGATCCTCATCTTCGCCGTGGGGCTCGTCGGCGAATACGTGGGCCGCATCTACGTCGAGGTGCGCCGCCGGCCGCCCTACATCGTCCGTGCCGTCTACCCGGCCGACCCGGAGGAGCCGTGCGCGTCGTCGTGATGGCATACCAGGACATCGGCTACGTCTGCCTCGACGAGCTCCTGGCGCTCGGCGCCGAGGTCGCGCTGGTCGTGACGCATCCCGACCCTGCAACCGAGAACATCTGGTTCCGCTCGGTCGCCGAGCGCGCCCGGCAAGCGAGTCTGCCCGTTCTCCTCCCGCCGTCCGTGAACGCGCCCGACGTGGTCGCGGAGATCGCGCGGCTGGCCCCCGACTTTCTCTTCTCCTTCTACTTCCGCGAGATCGTCGGGCCGGATGTGCTCGCTCTGGCGCGGCGGGGAGCGCTCAATCTGCATGGCTCGCTTCTGCCGCGCTACCGGGGTCGCTGTCCGGTCAACTGGGTGCTGATCAACGGCGAGCGGGAGACCGGGGTGACGCTCCACTACATGGAGGCCAAGCCCGACCGGGGCGACATCGTGGCGCAGCGGGCCGTACCGATCGCCGAGGACGACACGGCGCTCAGCCTCAACCGCAAGCTTGGCGACGTTGCTCGCTCCCTCCTCCGCGAGACCTACCCGCTGCTGGCGGCCGGCACCGCCCCCCGCATCCCGCAGGACGACGCGCGGGCCACATACTTCGGTGGGCGCCGCCCGGAGGACGGTCGGATCGCGTGGGACCAGCCCGCGCGGCGACTCTACGACCTGATCCGGGCGGTCACGGCTCCCTATCCGGGGGCGTTCACGATCTACCGGGGCGCGCGGCTCTTCGTGTGGTGGGCGCGTCCGCTGGACCTCGGTCCTCGCCTCGGTGCCCCAGGGGAAGTGGTGGAGATCCGGCCGGGCGCGGGCGTGGTCGTGGCGACCGGGAGCGGGGCCCTGCTGCTGGGCCGCGTGCAGGTCGCCGGCCGCGACGAGGAGCGCGCGGACGAGCTCGCGGTGCGAACGGGCCTCGTCAGGGGCGAGCGACTCGGCGGCGACGATGCGGCGCGGGAGCGGGCATGAGAGTCCTCATTACGGGTGGCGCAGGCTTCGTGGGCTCACACCTCGCCGATGCCTTCATCGCCCGGGGCGACGAGGTGATCGTCCTCGACTCGGGCTCGCAGGCGAAGATCCGCCCCCTGCTGGGGCACCCGCGCTTTCACCTCGTCGTCGACTCGGTCATGAACCCGGAGATCGTCGATGGGGTGGCGGCGCAGGCCGACGTGATCTACCACCTCGCCGGGGTGGTCGGCGTCGAGCACTACGTCGCGGACCCGTACCACGTGCTCAACGTGAATGTGAACGGCACCCAGAACGTCCTGCGCGCCGCGTACAAGCACGGTCGGCGCATGGTCTTCAGCTCGACCTCCGAGGTCTACGGCCGCAACCCCGCGGTGCCCTGGGCGGAGGACGCCGACCGGGTGCTCGGCCCGACGAGCATCGACCGCTGGTGCTACGCGACGTCCAAGGCGGCCGCCGAGCACTTCTGCCTGGCGTACCGCCGGCTCGGCCTGCCCATCACGATCCTCCGCTATTTCAACGTCTATGGGCCGCGGCTCGATCGCCTGGACGTCGGACGCGTGATCACGATCTTCCTGGGGCAGCTCCTGCGCGGGGAGCCGCTCACCGTGATCGGTGACGGGAGCCAGACCCGCTGCTTCACGTTCATCGACGACGCCGTGCGTGCGACGGTGGCGGCCGGACTGTTGAGCGGCGCAGAGGGACAGCTCATCAACATCGGCACGCAGGAGGAGACGTCGATGGTCCGCCTCGCCGAGATCATGATCGCGCTCGGCGGCGGGACGTCGACGCTCCGGTTCGTGCCCCAGGAGACCGTCTACGGCGAGAGCTACGAGGACGTGCCGCGTCGGGTGCCGGATGTGAGCCGCATGGAGCGCATCCTCGGCGTGCGCGCCACCACGCCCCTCACGGAGGGACTCGTCCGGACGATCGCCTGGTTTCGCGGCGGCAGGGCACGAGCCGCGCAGCCCTAATGAGCGACCGGGGCAACGTCCGCATCGCGCTCAAGGTCGACGTCGACACGCATGACGGCCTTGCCCGAGGGGTGCCCGCGATCGCCGAGCTGCTGGCCAGGTGCGGGGTGCCGGCCTCGTTCTTCGTCGCCTGCGGTCCCGATCGGATGGGTCGGCGTATCGCCCGACTCCTCGACCCGCGCTTCGGCGCCAAGCTCCTGCGCACCCGCGCGCTCGCCGTCTACGGATGGCGGACCCTGCTGTCGGGCACCCTCTTGCCGTCGCGCCCCGTCGCGACGGCATTCCCCGACGCCCTTCGCCGGCTCGCCGCCGCGGGACACGAGGTCGCCGTGCACGGCTTCGATCACGCACGCTGGCAGGATCGGCTCCCTCGGCTGAGCGAAGCGCAGGTGCGCGCCGAGGTCACGCGCGCCGCCACCGTGTTCCGCGGTATCCTCGGCACGGACCCGCGGGGCTTCGCCGCGCCGGGCTGGCGCTGCACCTCGGCCAGCCTGGCCGCGGTCGACGCCGCGGGGTTCGCCTACCGCAGTGACACGCGCGGGTCGTATCCGTACCTGCCCGCCGCAGCGGGACAGGTGTTCCGGACACCCGAGATCCCCACCACGTTGCCGACGCTCGATGAAGTGTACGGCCGCGCGGCGCGGCGCTCTGCCGACCTCGCCGACTACTACGTCGGACTGTTGCGACCGGACGCGTTGAACGTGCACACCATTCACGCCGAGCTCGAGGGAGGTCCATACGTCGGCGTGCTCGACACGCTGCTGGCACGCCTGCGGCACCGGGCCTGCTTCGTTCGCCTGTGTGACGAGGCCGCCTCGCTGGCCACCACGAGACTCCCGATCTGCGCGGTCCGCGAGGGGCGCGTGCCCGGGCGGGCGATGCCGGTCGCGCTGCAGGGCCAGGAATCGCAAGCGCGCGAATGAGTCGCTCGGACCGGCGACTCCTCGCGGTGGCAGCCGCGCTCGCCACGGCTGCCCTTGCGGTCGGGATCGGGCGCACCGACCTCTGGCCGCCCGACGAGACCCGGGTGGCGGAGATCTCGCGCGAGATGCGCGCGGAGCGGACCTGGCTCTTGCCGCGATTGAACGGCACGCCGTTCCTGGAGGAACCTCCGCTGTTCTACTGGCTCCAGGCGGGCGCCTATCGGCTGGCGGGCGGACCCTCGGCAGCCGCGGCGCGATGGCCCGCAACCGTGGCGGCGGTGCTGGGCGTGCTGGTGACGATGGCGCTCGCTCGGGCGGTGGGCGCGAGCGCCGGGATCGCCGCGCTCATCCTCGCCACGGCGCCGGAATACTGGTGGATGGCGCGCTCCGGAACACCCGACACGGCCGCCGCCAGCGCGACCGCCCTCGCGCTGACGCTCTTCTTCCTCGCTTGGCGTTCTGGCCGGCGTTCTCTCCTGGTGGCAGCCGCTGTCACCGCCGGAACAGCCTTCTGGTTGAAGAGCCTTCTCGGAGTCGGGCTGGCGTCGATCACGATCGCCGCTTTCCTGGCGTGGGTCGGAAGGGGCCGGCTTCGGACACGCGATGTCGTCTGGGCAGCGGTCGCGACCGGGTCGGGAGCAGCGCTCTGGCTCGTGCTCCTCTGGCGCGCCGAGGGTGGCGGGGCGGTCGCTTTCTTCGTCCTGAAGAATCACCTCGGTCGACTCGTGGGCGCTCCGGAGGAAGGCCACCTCCGTTCGGCGCTCTATTATGTGCCCAACCTAGCGCTCGACCTCTTCTCGTGGTCGATCGCGCTGCCCGCTGCCGTGGCCTCGGCCTGGCAGGAGCGCGGCGACCCGGCCAGGTTCTTCGTCCTCCTGTGGGCGGGCCTGATGACCCTCGCCCTGACGGCCTCGGCCAGCAAGAGCGCCCACTACCTCCTTCCGGCCTACCCCGCGCTCGCGGTGCTGGTCGCGGGGTGGTGGGTGCGTGCGGGCGAGCGGCTCCTCGATCGCACGACATGGTCGTTGCTCGCCGTCGTGCTGCTCTTGGCATGCCCGGGTCTCGGCCTCGTCCTGCTCTCCCTCGAACCGAACGTCGTCATGCGCATGGTCGAGACCGGGAGCCACCATCCGATGGCGCTCGCGGGGGAGTTGGTCCAGGTGCCGACCGGCGCCGCGTCGTGGGAAGCGGCGCTTCTCCTCGCGCTGCTCGGGTGGGGCTTCTTTGCCGCGCGGCGGGCTCGGAAACCGGCTCAGGCCGCTGTGGCCGCTGCGGCGTGCGCGACCGCACTTCACATCATCATCGTGATTGGGGTGCTCCCCCAGTTCAACCTGTTCTCCAGCACGCGCCCATGGGGTGAAGGACTGGGGCGCGCGGCTCGCAACGGCGTCCGTCTGGTCGCGTTCGGCTTTCCGAAGCCCGAGACCCTGAGCCCGTTCATGTTCTATGCCGGTCAGCGCATCCTCGCGGTGAACCCCGGGCGTGAAGTGGAGGCACTGCTGGCAAAGGGCGCCGTCTGCGTCCTCGTCCGGAGGGACGCCTATGCCCGTCTCGGCCCTTCCGTTCGGGAGTTACCGAGTACGTTCGGCATGGCAGGCGGACTGCGCTTCGTGCTCGTTTCCGCCCGCAGCGGGGAATGTCCGCAGGTCGAGCCCCCAGCCGGAGTGACGCGGCGACATGGATCGCAAGGCGGAACTCCTTCCGCGTAGTGGCATTCGGGCCGGGCGGCAGCCTGCTCCCGATGGGACCGCCGCGCCCGCGCGTCCGACCCGCATCACCCGAACGGCGCTCTCGGGGGCTCACCCCGTTCGGCGCCCCTCCGTTTGCTTTCTTCCCATGCCCCCTCTATCGAGTGGCGATCACCTCGACCCGCAGAGGAGGGACTGTGGAATGGCGACCAAACCGGTGAAGAAGGCAGCTGCACGCTCTGTCTCGAAGCTCGACCTCAAGAGGCCGGTGAAACTCGGCGCGTCAGCCAAGCCTCGCAGCCAGAGCGAGGTCTTACGCACCATCGCCCAGCATGTCGGCATTCATCGTCGCGATGTGGCCGCCGTGTTTCACGTCATGGGTTCTCTGATCAAGGCCGACCTCTCCAGGAGTGGCTCGGGCGTCTTCAAGGTACCCGGCTTGATGCGCATCACGGTCAAGCGGAAGCCGGCCACCAAGGAGCGGCAAGGGATCAACCCCTTCACGAAGGAACCCATGGTCTTCAAGGCCAAGCCAGCCCGGAACGTGGTGCGGGTGCGGCCGCTCCGGGCGCTCAAGGCGATGGTCTGAGCGTCCCGGGTAGATCAGGGCCCCGGCTGTCGTTGCTGGGAACCCTCTCCGGCAGCACCGCGAAGGCGAAGAACGCTCGGCGCCGGAAGTGCCGAGGAGCGACGGGCAGGGCGCGGTTTGTCGGCATTCCGCCGGTATGTAGGCGAGGCGTGGCTCAGAGCCCGAGCCCGTGAAGGAACCGCTGTGCGGCACCGACCGTCCTGCTCACCGGATGTCCTCCGCCGTCCGACACCTGGGCGAGCTCGAACCTCACCTCGGCCGTCGCGCCGCGCTGCACCTGCACGTCGCGCGTCTGCGCGCGGAAGCGTGGTGCGGTCACGCGGACGCGGTACGAACCCTCCGCCAGCGCACGGCGGGCGGAGCCGTCGTCGCTGGCCGTGAGCGTGGCGACCAGGGTATCCTGCGGCGTCAGGACCTCGATCGCGCTGCCGGGGAGCGCCCTGTCGGTCTTCGCGGCGCGGACCACGGCCAAGACCTCGCCGGTAGCCGGCGCAGGCTTGACGAATCGCACGGCGGAGTACAGCGCACCGGTGAGCGACACGAGCCCGACGAGGAAGCTCACAACCGACTGCAGCGAGGCGAGAGACCCTTTCCCCACGACCAACCCCGCTCTCTCGGATACCCGCGGGCGGGCTGTGTCTCAAACAGTCACCGGTGAGGCCCGCCGCGCGCAGGCCCGGGCGGGTGTGGCCTCGCGCCCACGGTCGGGCTGGTAAGTTGTAGGAACGCGAGGGCTCACTGTTCCCAGAGGAACCCCCGGGGGTCGACCCGCTTGCCCTCCACGAGGACCTCGTAGTGGAGGTGGGGCCCCGTGCTCCGGCCGGTGCTCCCGACCAGCCCAATGACCTGCCCCTTCTCGATCCGCTGGCCGAGCTTCACATCGAGCTGCTTCAGGTGGGCGTAGCGCGACTTCACGCCGTTACCGTGGGCCAGCGTGACGTGCTTGCCATAGCCTCCCTGGGAGCTCGCGGCGACGACCCTACCCGGCGCTGGAGACGTGACCGGTGTCCCCCGCGGACTGCCGATGTCGATCCCGGGGTGACGCTCCCACGCGCCATTCCAGGGAGAATGGCGCAGCCCGTACTCCGACTTGACCGGTCCGCGGACCGGCCAGCGTAGCGGGAGGGCGCTCATGAGTCTGCCCGTGCGGCTGATCACGCGCTCCAGCTCCCGCAGCCGCGGCCCTTCCTCGGCGACGCTGGTCGCCAGGAGTTCCAGCTCCGCCTCGACGCTTGCGGTAGGGGCCTCGGCATCGGGGGTGCCCCCGCCCACCCCGGTTCCCGTCTGCTCGGGGCCCGGTTCGGGACCCAACGCCTCCCACATCTGGGAGTGCAGTGCCTTCCACACCATGATCTCGCTGCGGACCGCGGTGACCTGCGTCTGGAACGAATCGATGAGCTCACGCTGATCGTCCACGCGCCGGCGAAGCGCCACCATCTGGCCGTCCTCCTGCCTGAGGAACGCGTAGTAGCCCGAGACGCCGACCGCGGCAGCAACCACCGCCGCGACCGATCCAAGGGTCCCGTAGGTGATCCAGCGCGGGACGCAGAAGCGCAGCACGCGCGAGCCACCGCCGTTGACGAGGACGATGCTGAACGCAGGCTTCATCCCTTGAGCGGGATGACCACGGCGAGGGGAGCGTCGGCCTTGGGCTTTGCCATCCGGCAATGGCCCTCGAGCACCGCGCCCGCTTCCACGCTGATGACGGGTGCCTCGACGTCCCCGGTGACCCGCGCGCTACCCTTCAGCTCCACGCGCTCGCTTGCCGTCACGTTGCCGACCACTTCGCCGTGCACCACTACGGTTGCCGCCTGCACGGTCGCGTGGACGACACCCCGGTCCCCGATGATGAGGGTGTCCTTGGCCGTGATCTCACCGCGGAGCTTCGCGTCCAGCATCACGGTCCCGGTGCACGTGTACTTTCCCTCGATCTCCGAGCCCTCGTCCAGAAAGGCGCCGAGACGACCGCGCCTGCCTCGCGCCCTGCCCTTGCGATTTCCCCACATGATCCAGTCCACCTCCAGCCAGGAACCTGCGGTTTGCCTGGAGGGGCACAGCAAGGGCGATACCAACGCCCCGTCACGCGCCTTGCGGTCGGCCGAGACCCCCCTACATTCAGGGGGTTAGCGATTGGCGGGGGGCTCCGGGGGGACACGGGCGGTGCCGGGGCCGTCCATGCGGTGACGGTCGGTGACCATGGAGGTGCAGTTCCGAGATTCGGGGGGTCGGCGCAGACCCGAGGTGAGTGGCGGCGGTCGTCGCCTGGCATCGCGGAAGCGGTCGACCACGAGCCGCATCGCGCAGCGTGAGACCGGGTGATCTCGAGCTTACTTCTTCTTCGACGGCGACTTCGTGCCCTTCGTGCCCGCCGGCTTCACGTCGATCTGCGTGGCGATGATCCGGTACTGCACGGTCACCTTCTCGCCGACCCTGAGATCGCCCGCCACCTTGGTGCCGCCGTCGCGGCCGATCTCCCAGAGGTCCTTGCCCTTCTGCACCGTGATGGTGTCGTTGGTGAGCGCCGTGACGGGCCCCGTCACCTGGTAGGTCCTGGCCTGCGCGCCATGGACGATGCCCGCGAGGGCCACGAGAGCGAGCGGAGTCAGCGCCAGCGCCTTCAGCGTGAGCATATCGTCCTCCTCCGGCGAGCGAGGCGCGCCCCGTCTAGTGCAACTCCGAGACGAGCGTCAACCCGGGGAGGCGCCCGTCCGGCCCGCTACTCGACGGGCAGGGCGAGCGCCGCCGCGGGCTCGTCGAGGTGATCGACGCGCGGTCCGGCCGCGAGCCACGCGCCGGCGGCGCGCCGGCCCGCGTCGTACAACGCGCCGAGGATGCGGCGCTCGAAGTAGAGGTAGGAGCCGGCGTTGAAGAAGGCCGCGCGCACCGGGCGCACCGCCTCGTAGAGGATCACCTCGCGGTAGCGGCCGCGCTGGAGGCGCGTCACCCGGTTGCGCTCGAGGAGGAGCTTACGATCGATGTTGTAGGCGTTCTCGAGGAAGCTGTCGACGGTGCGCTCGACGGCGCGACCGAAGTGCGCGAACGGCCCGGGATGGGGCTCGGCCGGCTCGGTCACGAGCACGGTCACGATCTCCTCCGCGCCGAGCGCGACCGCGGGCGCGAGCGGCGTGTTGACGAGCAGCCCGCCGTCCCACAGGAGGTGGTGCCCGATGCGCACGGGCGGGAAGAGGAGCGGGATGCTCGCGCTCGCGAGCACCATGTCGACGGTGATGGCGTCCACCACCACGTAGTCGCCCGAGCGCGTGACCGGCGCGGGCGCGGTCACGAAGCGCACCACGCGCCCGGAGTGGGCATCGACCGTGTTGAGCGCGAGGCGGACGCCGCGGTTCGGCACCCGCTCGCCTCCGAAGGTGTCGATCAGGCGCGCGCGCAGCGGCGCCGTGTCGACCACGAACGGCTCGCGGATGCCCTCGAGAAAGCGGCTCACCAGCTCGAAGCGCGCGGTCAGCAGGAACTCGACCCACAGCGCGAGCACGCTCCCCGGACGGAGCGAACGGTGGTTCTGCAGGCGGTGGAGGAAGCCGCGCAGCGGCTGCGTCGTGCCGATCCAGCGCACGGCCTCCTCGAGCGAGAGCCGCGCGAGCGTGCGTAACGCGCCCGAGCAGAAGGCGGCGCTGGTGGTGACGGGCGGATCGTCGGCGATGCTCTTCCAGAACTGGAGCATCTCGCGCGGCGACTTGCCGGCGGCTATGAGGGCGGCGTTGATGCCGCCGGCCGAGGTGCCGGACAGTACCGCGGGCCCGGTTGCGAAGCGCGGGTCCTCGAGCAGGCGCTCGTAGGCGCCGACCTGGAACGCGCCGCGCGCGCCCCCGCCCGAGAGCACGAGCCCCAGCGTGCGCGGTCCCCGCCGTCTCCCTCCTCGCCGCATCATCCTCCCCCCTCCCCGACGGACCCGGACGTGCGCGTCTAGCACGACGGGAGCCAGGGAGCCAGGGGCGCCGCTCCGACAGGGGCGCCGCTACTCGGACAGCCTCCTACGACACCGAGCGCTGCGCCGCCAGCGCGGCCGCAGCCGGGCGCGGCCGCGCCCCGGCCTTCGGGCAGGCGAGGCCGATCTGCCGCGCCATGTCCCACAGGTAGTACAGCTCCGGATAGACGAGCGGCTTCCCGCTGGTGAGGAGCGCCGCCGTCACCTGCCGCTCGGGGTCGGCCCAGGTGAGGACGTTCGTGAAGCCGATGTGGCCGAACGCGTACTGCGTGTCGGGCCCATAGGGGCTGAACCGCTCCCCGCCCAGCATGAAGCCCATCCCGTAGCGGAAGGGGAGGAGGAGCGTGAAGTCGAACTCGAGGTACGACTGCTCCGAGGTGGCGCGCCGGATCGTGCGCGGGTCGAAGACACGCACGCCGTCGAGCTCGCCGCCCTGGAGGAGGAGCTGGTAGAAGCGGCTCATCTCGTTCGCCGTCGCCACCAGGTTGGCCGAGGGCACGATGGCCGCGAGGAAGCGGGGCTCGTTCGACATCGCGATCGCCCGGCGGAACTCGACGCCGAGGGCGCGGCCGAAGACCGTGGAGAGTGGCGGCAGGGGCGGGGGCCCGGTGAAGTAGTTGACGGCCACCTGGCCGACGTCGGCGGGCGGGACGCCGTAGGAGAGCCAGCGGAAGCCGAGCGGGCGGCGGATCTCCTCGTCGAGGACAGTCCGGATCGTCTTGCCGGTCACCCGGCGCACGACCTCGCCGAGGATGAAGCCGCCGGTCACCGCGTGGTAGGCGAGCTGCCGCCCGGGCCGCCCGGTGAGCTTCATCTCGCTCAGGATGCGGACGATGCCCTCGGGGTCGTCGAGGCGGGCCAGGTCCATCGCCTCGGGCGGCGGGTTGGGGAGGCCGGCGCGGTGGATCAGCACGTGCCGGATGGTGATCCACTGCTTGGGACGCACCGCGAACTCGGGGATGTACTCGCACACCGGGTCGTCGAGGCGGATCACGTCGCCCTGGTCGAGGAGGTGGATCACCATCGCGGTCACCGCCTTGGCGGCGGAGAAGATGTTGAATGGCGTGGCGGGCGTGGCGCGCACCTTCGGGGCGTCGGGCGGATCGTCGGGACCGTTGCCGCGCGCGTGGCCGATGGCACGGTCGATCAGGACCTGCCCGTGCCGTCGGACGCAGAGCTGGATCGCAGGGTGGAGGCCGCTTGCGTAGAGGCGCCGGGCGGCGTCCCAGGTCCGCGCCACGGCTTCCGGGGCCACGCCGAGCTCGCGGGGCGCCACCTCCGCGCCGACCGCGGTCACCTCCTCGAGCGAGGGCGGCACGCGGCAGCGGGTGAACCATGGACAGCGCACCGCGCCGATCGTACAGTGCACCCTCGTGAGAGGAAAGGCGTGAGCGAGCGCGCGCTTGCGTGGCTCTTCCTCGGCGCGAGCCTGTGGGGTGCGTGGTTCACCTGGAACGCGCTCCGACCGATGGCTGCCGCGTCGCGACGCGGGGTGGTGAGCTTCTTCGCGGGATGGCTCACGGGCGAGCTCGCGCTCCATCACCTCGCCTGGCAGCTCGTCATGACGGTCGTGTTCGCCTGGGCAGGCGCGCTCCGCGCCTGGCCCGGGTGGATGGGGTTGGCGGTCACGCTCCTCTCCTGGTCGGGCCTCGTGCGCTGCCTCGTCGTGGCAGGGTGTGCCGAGGCGGTCGTCGAGCAGGCGCTGGTCGCAGGGCTCGGCCCGCGCTACGCGGAGGAGATCCGAACCGAGCCCCGCGGACCGCTCGCCCCCGCGATCGACTGGCGCCGCGTCCTGGTGCCCTTCCCCATCCGGCATCCCGAGGTCGAGCGCGTGCGCGACATCGTCTACGCACGGGTGGCCGGGCGGGTGCTCAGGCTCGACGTCTACCGCCACCGCGACCATCCGACCGGCTGCCCGACGCTGCTCCAGATCCACGGCGGCGCGTGGGTCCTCGGCAGCAAGAACGAGCAGGGCCTCCCGCTCATGTACCATCTCGCCGCACGCGGCTGGGTGTGCGTCGCCGCCGACTACCGGCTGAGTCCGCGCGCCACGTTCCCGGATCACCTGATCGATCTGAAGCGTGCCCTCGCCTGGATCCGCGCGCACGGCACGCTCTACGGCGCCGCCCCCGACTTCCTGGTCGTCACCGGCGGCTCGGCGGGCGGGCACCTGGCCGCGCTCGTCGCCCTCACGCCGAACGCCCCCGAGTACCAGCCCGGCTTCGAAGGCGTCGACACGGCGGTCGACGGCTGCGTGGCGTTCTACGGCGTCTACGACTTCACCGACCGCCACGGCCTCTGGCGCGACGACGGGCTGCGCCGGCTCCTCGAGCGCCGGGTACTGAAGGTGCCCTTCGCGCGCGCGCCCGAGGCGTACGAGAAGGCGTCACCGCTCTCCCGCCTCCGGCCCGACGCGCCGCCCTTCCTCGTCCTGCACGGGACTCACGACACGCTCGTGCCGGTCGAGAGCGCGCGCCGCTTCGCGGCCGCCTTCCGCAGCGTGGCGCGCGCGCCGCTCGTCTACGCGGAGCTCCCGGGCGCGCAGCACGCCTTCGAGATCTTCCCCTCGGTGCGTAGCACACTGGTGATCCAGGGCGTGGAACGGTTCCTCGCCTGGGTCTACAGCGGCCGTCTCCGCGCGGCGCGTGACGCAGCATCCGGCGCGGTGTAGCGTCGGGCACGTATCGTGACCGGTGAGCGCCTGGGAGGCTGTCCGAGTAGTCATGGCGGCTGCGGCGAACGATCCGGGGGCTGCGAGCGGCGTGCTCGCTCCTCCCTCCTGCGGCGTGCCTTCAGGCACGCCTCGTCGGTCGTTGCTGCGCTAGCCGCTCTCGCTCTCCGGCTCGTTCGCCTCGCTCACCATGACTACTCGGACAGACTCCTAGCGGGCGGCAGTGCCCGGCGGGAGCGGTTTCGTGCCGAGCCCGCACGCTGCGCGGGACCGCGCGCCGAGCCGTCGGCGCCGCCCGGGACCGAGTACACCTGTCCGATGCACCCGGAGGTCGTCCGCTCCGAGCCGGGTGCCTGCCCCCTCTGCGGCATGGCGCTCGAGCCGCGCGCCCCAACCGCCGCGGAGGAGGCGAGCCCCGAGCTCGTCGACATGAGCCGGCGCTTCTGGCTGAGCCTCGTCCTCACCCTGCCGCTCTTCCTGGCCGCCATGGCGGAGATGCTGCCCGGCGAGCCGCTGCGGCAGGCGCTCGCGGGCCGCGCGCTCGCCTGGGTGGAGCTCGCGCTCGCGACGCCCGTCGTCGCCTGGGGTGGATGGCCGCTCCTCCAGCGCGGCGCGGCCTCGGTCGTGGCGGCGCGTCCCAACATGTTCACGCTGATCGCGATGGGGATCGGCACCGCCTATGCCTACAGCGTGGTGGCCGCGTTGGCCCCGGCGATCTTCCCGCCCTCCTTCCGCGGCCACAGCGGCGAGGTGGCGCTCTACTTCGAGGCGGCGGCGGTCATCACGACGCTGGTCCTCCTGGGACAGGTGCTCGAGCTTCGCGCCCGCCACCGGACGGGCGATGCGATCCGCGCCCTCCTCGGGCTCGCGCCGAAAACCGCACGCCGCATCGGGCCCGACGGGCGCGAGGAGGACGTGCCGCTCGCGCACGTGCACGTGGGCGACCGCCTGCGCGTGCGGCCGGGCGAGAAGGTGCCGGTCGACGGCGTCGTCGTCGAGGGCCGGAGCGCCGTCGACGAGTCGATGCTGACCGGCGAGCCCATCCCGGCCGAGAAGACGGCGGGGGCGCGGGTGACGGGCGGCACACTCAACACGACCGGCAGCTTCGTCATGCGGGCGGAGCGGGTGGGGAGTGAGACCCTGCTCGCGCAGATCGTCCGCATGGTGGGCGAGGCGCAGCGGAGCCGCGCGCCCATCCAGCGCCTCGCCGACGTCGTCTCCGCGTACTTCGTTCCCGCCGTGCTCGTGGTGGCGGCCGTCACCTTCGTCGCGTGGCTCGCGCTATGTCGATCATGGTGGGCGTGGGGCGAGGCGCGAGCGCGGGCGTGCTGGTGAAGCAGGCCGAGGCGCTCGAGGTGCTCGAGCGGGTCGACACGCTGGTGGTCGACAAGACGGGCACGCTCACCGAGGGCAAGCCGCGGCTGGTGTCGCTGGAGGTGGTCGCGGGGCTCGACGAGCACCAGGTGCTCGCCCTCGCCGCCGGCCTCGAGCAGGCGAGCGAGCATCCGCTCGCCGCGGCGATCGTCGAGGGCGCGCGGGCGCGCGGCATCGCGCCGGCGGGCGCCACGGAGTTCCGCGCCCGGCCCGGGAAGGGGGTGACGGGCACCGTCGGCGGGCGCGCGGTCGCACTCGGCAACCGGGCGCTGCTGGCCGAGCTCGGGATCGACGCGGGCGCGCTCGGCGCGCGCGCCGAGGTGCTCGGCGCCGACGGAGAGACGGTGATGCTGCTCGCCGTCGACGGGCGAGCGGCGGGTCTCGTCGGCGTGGCGGATCCGGTGAAGCCGTCCACCCCGGGCGCCCTCCGGGCGCTCCGCGACGACGGCGTCCGCGTCGTCATGCTGACCGGAGACAGTCGCACCACCGCCGCCGCCGTCGCGCGCCGGCTCGGCATCGACGAGGTGCACGCCGAGGTGCTGCCCGAGGAGAAGGGCGAGGTGGTGCGGCGCCTCGCGGCCGCCGGGCGCGTGGTCGCGATGGCGGGCGACGGCGTGAACGACGCCCCCGCGCTCGCCGCGGCGCACGTCGGGATCGCGATGGGCACGGGCGCCGACGTGGCGCTCGAGGCGGCGGGCGTGACCCTCGTGCGCGGCGACCTGCAGGCGATCGTGCGCGCACGGCGACTCAGCCGGGCCACGATGCGCAACATCCGCGAGAACCTCTTCTTCGCCTTCGTCTACAACGCGCTCGGCGTGCCGGTCGCGGCGGGCGTCCTCTACCCGGCCTGCGAGCTCCTCCTCTCCCCGATGATCGCGAGCGCCGCCATGAGCCTCAGCTCGGTGTCGGTGATCGGCAACGCGCTCCGGCTCCGGCGGCTTGCGCTCTGAGACCCCGCGAGCGCTGGACCGCGCGCGCGGCGCGTGATAGCGGGCGCGCCGGAGGTCGAGATGGGGGAAGGACGACGCAAGCCACGCCCTCGCCGCCGCCGCGCGCCGCGGCCGGCGCCGATCGCCCTCGAGCCGGTCGACCTGCTCGCCGGGCTCGCGCCCGGCGTCGTGCTCCGCGCCGATGACCTGCCGCCCGGCATCGATGCGGAGAGCTCCGCACGCACGCCGCAATCAGCCACCCTGACCGTCGCCGAGGCGGGCCGACTCATCCGCTCGGGCGACGGCACGATCCGCCGCCTCATCCGGACGACGGTGCTCGGTCCCGAGAAACGCCCGGCGCGTGAGGGCGCCGACACCGATCGCGCCGGCGTCCCGCCCCGCACGGCGCGGAAGCCCGGCGAGTAGCGCCTCCCCCCGGCTGCGCAGCGTTGTACGGCACGCGAACGGATCCGTTCGCGCGTGTGCGGCCCCAGTCGCCTCCGGCGGCCAGAAAGCTCGCAACCGCGGGGCTTCCGCGCCCGTCCCGCCCGCGGCACGGATATCGCTCCCGGTGCCCCCGGGGAGGGCATGCGATGACACGGACGAACACGACCCGCCGCGAGAAGACGCCGCCACGCCGGCGCGTGGTCGCAGTCGGTAAGCGCGTGGACGGCCGCTGGCAGGTGCGGACGAGCCTCTGGCGCTACCTCGCTACGACCGCCCTGTCGCAGCAGTAGGGCGCTCGAGGCGCACGGCGCGCGCCTCGACCCAGTCGAGCACGCGCGCCTCGAGGCAGGTGCCGTCCAGGCGATCGATCTCCTGCACGCCGGTCGGGCTCGTGACGTTCACCTCGGTCACCAGCCCGCCGATGACATCGAGGCCGACGAAGTAGAGCCCGTCGGCCTCCAGGCGCGGCGCCATGCGCCGGCAGATCTCCCGGTCGCGCGCGTCCACCGCCGCGCGCTCGACCCGCCCGCCGACGTGGATGTTGCCGCGCGTCTCGTCCTCCCGCGGCACGCGCCGGATGGCGCCGAGGGGCTCGCCCGCGAGCACGATGAGCCGCTTGTCGCCCTCGCTGCGGACGGCGGGCAGGTAGCGCTGCGCCATCACCATGCGGGTGCCGTTCAGGGTCGAGAGCTCGAGGATCGCGTTCAGGTTGCGGTCGCCGCGGTGGAGGTGGAACACGCCCGCCCCGCCGCAGCCGTCGAGCGGCTTCACGATCATCTCGCCGCCGAGCCCGTCCATGAAGGCCTTCAGACGGGCCGGGTCGGCGCTCACCAGGCTCTCGGGGATGAGATCCGGGAAGTGGAGCGCGTAGAGCTTCTCGTTCGCCTCGCGCAGCCCGCGCGGGTCGTTCACCACCAGCGTGGCCGCGGGGTCGGCCAGCCCGAGGACCTGGGTCGCGAAGTAGTAGGCCAGGTCGAAGGGCGGATCCTTGCGCATGAAGACCACGTCGAAGGCGGTGAGCGGCAGGGCGCGCTCGTCGCCGAGCCGGTAGTGGACCGCGGCGCGGTGGACGTGCACGCGCCGCGCGCGCGCGTGCGGCACGCTCTGCTCGATGAATAGATCCTCGACGCCGCACTGCTGCTGCTCGTGCCCGCGCCGCTCGCCCTCGAGGAGGAAGGCGAAGGTGGTGTCCTTGTCGACCAGGACGCGGGCGAGCGGGTCCATCACGTAGAGGAGGCGGAGCGGCATCGGTCCCGAATGCTAGCGCACCGCGGGCGCAGTTGACAGGTCGCCCCAGCGGTGCTGGCAGAGCGCCGCGGCGGCGATGGCGGCGGTCTCGGCGCGGAGCACGCGGGGGGCGAGTCGCACGCTCCGAAAGCCGTGTGCGCGCGCCGCCGCGACCTCCTCCGCGGCGAAGCCGCCCTCGGGGCCGATCAGGATCACGACGGCGTCGGTCCGGGCCGGCAGCGCGGCGAGCGGCACGTCGCGCTCGCCCTCCCATGCGATCAGCCTGAGCCCGGACCACGGCGCGCGGACCAGCTCGGCCAGCGGGAGCGGCGCGTCGACCGGCGGCACGCTCGTGCGCCCGCACTGCTCGGCGGCCGCGACGGCGATGCGCCGCCAGCGCTCGAGCCGCACTCCCAGGCCGACGGCATGGCGCGACACGACCGGCGCGACGCGGCGGACGCCCAGCTCGATCGCCTTCTCGATCACCAGGTCCATCTTCGCGCCCTTGAGCAGCGCGGGCGCGAGCACGAGGTCGAGCGGCGACTCGCGCAGGGGGCGGTGCGTGGCGAGGATCGTCGCCTCGGCCAGGCGCCCGCCCAGGCGTTCCAGGCGCGCCTCGTGCTCCGCGCCCCTGTCGTCGAAGACGAGGAAACGCTCGCCTGGACACACTCGGTGCGCGCGCAGATGGCGCAGGTGGGTGCCGGTCAAGCGGAGCCGAGGCCCCTCGGCCCCGGCGCCGGGCACGAAGAGACGGAGCACCTCAAGGCTCCCAAACCAGGGTGAGCGTGCGCCAGCCGGCCCCGGCGCGCGTCTCGGCGACGCGCCACCCGGGAAAAGCAGCGGCCACGGCGGGGAGCTGCTGGGCGAGGAGCCCCGAGACGACGAGCCGCCCGTGCGCGCCGACCGCGCCCGCGAGCGCGCCCGCCTCGGCCACGATGGTCTCGGCGAGCAGGTTCGCCACCACCAGGTCGAAGCGCCCGCGCACGGCGGCGAGGGGTCCGGCGAGGAGAGCCACGCGTCCGGCTCCGTTGCGCGCGAGGTTCGCCCGCGCGAGCGGCACGACGACCGGATCGGTGTCGAGCGCAACCACGCGCCCCACCCCGAGGCGCGCGAGCGCCAGCGCCAGCACGCCCGAGCCGGTGCCGACGTCGAGCGCGGAGCGGACCTCGCCCGTCTCGACCGCGCCCTCGATCGCCTCCAGGCAGGCGCGCGTGGTCGCGTGCTGCCCGGTGCCGAACGCCATGCCCGGCTCGATGACGAGCACCTCGCGGCCCGCCGCGTGCGGCACGTCCCACGGGGGGGCCACGAGGAGCCGGCGGCCGACCGCCACCGGCCGGTGATGCCGCCGCCAGAGCGCGTCCCAGTCGGTCTCGGGAACCGGCACTGCGGCGAGCGTCGCCCCGCGCGCGGCGGGCGCGATCTCGCCGAGGCTCGCGAGATAGCGCTCCACCGCCGCGACGACCTGCCCCTCGGCCGCGGCAGGGACGGGCGCCTCCAGACGGGTGCGCGCCGCGTCCGCGCCGTCTGCTTCGGTGAGCACCCCCGGGGTCCCCGCCTCGAGGAGGAAGTTCGCGACCGCATCGGCGACCTCGGGCGCGACCTCGACGCGGATGGTGACCCAGGCGGGCGACGGCGCCGGCACGGGCACGGTGTCGGAGTTTGCAGCTTCGCTGTCAACTCGCCTTGACCCAAGAATGCGGCGGGCCTAAGGCGGTCCCCGTGCCGCCGCTCATCATCGCGCACCGCGGCGCCAGCGGGACGTGCCCGGAGAACACGCTCGTCGCGTTCGCGCGGGCGGCCGCGCTCGGCGCGCACATGGTCGAGCTCGACGCGCAGCTCACGCGCGACGGCGAGGTGGTGGTCATGCACGACTGGACGCTCGAGCGGACGACCGACGGGGCGGGCAGGGTCTGCGAGCGCCCCCTCGGGGAGATCCGCCGGCTCGACGCGGGCGCCTGGTTCGGCCCCGCCTTCCGCGGGACGCGGGTGCCGACTCTCGCCGAGGTGCTGGCCGCCGTCGGTCTGCCGGTCAATGTCGAGCTGAAGCCGGTCGGCGACGACGGGCTCGAGGCGCGGGCGCTCGCCGTGGTCGAGTCGGCGGGAGCGCTCGCGCGCGTCGTCTTCTCTTCGTTCGACGCGGGCGCCCTCGAGCGGCTGCGCGCGCGCGCGGCGGACGCGTCGCTCGCCGTTCTGTGGGACAGCGGCCCCGTGGCGGATGCCGTGGCGCGTGCAGAGCGCGTCGCTGCGAGAGCCTTGCACCTCCGCAAGGATTACGTCACCCCCGGCGCGCTCGCCGCGGCGGCCGCCGCCCGCCTCCCCGTGCGGGCCTGGACCGTGAATGAGCGCGGGGAAATCGACCGGCTCGTGGCCGCGGGCGTGGAAGGCATCTTCACCGACTTCCCGGAGCGATTCTTGCAGTCTCCGGGCGGCCAGTGAGGGGCGGCGCATGCCGCGTGTTTCACGCCCGGGGGAATTCCGCAGCTTCACCTTGACTGCCTACCACTTTTGTCTAATGGTGCCACGGTTCGAGCGACGGGACCGAGACGCGAGCGCTCGGCTCGCCCAGGGAGGGGGTGAATCCACCGCATGGCTGGGGTTCGGGTCAAGGAGAACGAGCCCATCGAGAGCGCGATCCGCCGCTTCAAGAAGCAGTGCGAGAAAGCCGGCATCCTGGCTGAGCTGCGCAAGCGCGAGCACTACGAGAAGCCGAGCGTGCGACGGAAGAAGAAGGCGATGGCCGCGCGCAAGCGTGCGCTGCGTCGCGCGTCCCGCACCACCGTCTAGCCCGCCCACTGCTGGCCGGGCGGCGCCCGGGGGCAGCGCATGAACCAGCTCGACGCGCTGCTCCTCGTCCTCTTGGTGCCGTTCGCCTTCCGCGGCTACACGCGCGGCCTCTGCCGCGAGACCTTCGGGCTCGCGGGGGCCATCGCCGGCGTGCTCGCGGCGGGCGCGAGGGGTCAGGCGGTGGCGCAAGTCCTGCTCGAGCAGCACCTCGTGCGGCCGGCGCTTGCGCCGGTAGTCGGCTGGGCCGCGGTCTTCGTCGCGATCTGGGTGGTCGCGGCCCTCCTCGGCCGAATCGCCGAGCGGCTCGCGCGCGCGCTCCTGCTGGGCGGTCTCAACCGCGTCGCGGGCATCCTCTTCGGCTCCGCGAAGGGTGCGGCGCTCCTGGGCTTCACGCTCCTCTTGATCGAGCAGACGGCCCCCGCGTCCAGGCTCAGCCGGATGATCGCCGAGTCCGAGCTCGGGCGCCCGCTCGAGCACATGGCAGGGACGGTCGCCGAGACCGGGCGCGAGCTGGGCATCGCGCCGGGGGCGCGGCGCACGTGACGGGCCGCATCCGCGACGAGGCGATCCGCGCCGTCCGCGAGCGCGCCAGCCTGAGCGAGGTGGTCTCCGACGTGGTCGCGCTCCGTCGCCGCGGCCGCAGCGCGGTCGGCCTGTGCCCGTTCCACTCCGAGAAGACGCCCTCCTTCACGGTGAGCGAGGAGCGCGGGTTCTTTCACTGCTTCGGCTGCGGCGAGCACGGCGACGTGTTCGCCTTCGTGATGAAGACCCAGGCGCTCACCTTCCCCGAGGCGGTGCGGCGGGTCGCCGAGCGCTTCGGCGTGCCGCTGCCGGAGGAGGCGGGAGTGCCCGCTCAGCGCCGCGAGCCGCTCGCCGCGGTGAACGCGGTGGCGGCGGCGTTCTTCCAGGGCGAGCTCGGGGGACCCGGCGGCGGCCGCGCGCGCGCCTACCTCCGCGAGCGCGGCCTCTCCGAGGAGATGATCGAGCGCTTCGGCCTCGGCTGGGCGCCGGGCGCGGGCGAAGCGCTCGCGCGCCATCTGCGCACCAGAGGCCTGCCGCTCGAGGACGCGCTCGCCGCCGGGCTCGTCATGCGGCGCGATCGGCCCGACGGCCGCGCCGGGGTGCTCGACCGCTTCCGCGAGCGGGTGATGTTCCCGATCACGGACTGGAGCGGTCGGGTGATCGCCTTCGGCGGCCGCATCCTACCCGAGCGATCGGCGAGCGGCGATCCGCCGCCCAAGTATCTCAACTCCGCCGAGTCGCCCGTCTTCCGCAAGGGCCACACGCTCTACGGCCTCGCGCTCGCGCGCGACGCGATCCGCAGGGCCGACCGCGCCGTCGTGGTCGAGGGTTACCTCGACGTGATCGCACTCGCACAGGCCGGGATCGGTGAGGTCGTGGCCCCGCTCGGCACGGCTCTCGGCGCCGAGCAGCTGCGCCTGCTCCGGCGCTTCACGGAGACCGTGATCGCCTGCTTCGACGGGGACCTGGCTGGGCGCCGGGCCGCGGCGCGCAGCTTCCCCGTCTTCCTCGAGGCCGGGCTCTGGGGCCGCGGGGCCTTCCTTCCCGCTGGCGAGGATCCCGACACGTTCGTGCGCGCGCGCGGGCGCGCGGCGCTGGAGGGCCTCCTCGCGGCCGCGGAGCCGCTGGTGGAGCCCTTCCTCGGCGAGCTGGCCGGTCCCAAGCGCGACGCCGTCGGGCGCCACGCGGAGGCGGCCCGCGAGGTGGCACGTCTCTTGAGAAGGGTGCGGGAGCCCCATGAGTTCGACGTCCTCGTGCGGCTCGCCGCCCAGCGGCTCGGCGTGCGCGAGGAGACGCTGCGCAGCGAGGGGGCCCCGGGGACGGCGCCCGTTGCAGCGCCGGATGAGGCGCACGCGCCGGGCGCGGAGGCGATGCTCGTCGAGCTCATGGCGGAGGACGCGACGCTGGCCGAGCGCGTGGCCGCGTGCGGCATCATCGCCGAGTTCCAGCACCCCGAATGGCGCCGGACCGCCGAGGCGCTGGCGCGCGGTGAGGAAGAGGACCGCGTGGCCGTCGTACGATCTCTGCCGCGCGACATGCGCGACCGGGTGGCGCGCCGCCTCCTCGAGGAGGGGCCGGACGCGGCCGCGGCGCGCCAGCGCGCGTTCGCCGACTGCATCGCCCGCATCCGCCAGCGGAGCCAGCGCGGGCTCGTACGCCTCGCGCAAGAGGAGCTGCGCGCCGCCGAGGCGCGCGGCGATGCGGAGGCGGTGGAAGCCGCCATGCGCCGCCTACAACAGCTCATGGAGGAGACTCGCACGGAGAAAGCTCGCACATAGGAGTCCACCATGAGCATGAACCCAGCCATCAGAGAGTCGAAGGATCGGGGGGCCGCCGTCGCGCGGCCCGACCGGGCGCCCGCGGCGGGCGAGCTGCCGGTCGAGGTCGACGACGAGGAGCTCGACGATGCGGAGCCGACGGCTGTGGAGGACGGCGACGGCACCCCGACGCCGGAGTCCGCCGAGGAGAACGGGGGCCCCCCACGTACCACCGACCCGGTGCGCCTCTATCTCCGCGAGGCGGGGGCGATCCAGCTCCTCACGCGCGAAGGCGAGGTGGAGATCGCCAAGCGCATAGAGGAGAGCAACCGCCTGCTCGTGCGCGCCGTGCTGGGAACGCCACACGCGCTCCGCTACGTGCTCGCGCTCGCCGAGCCGCTGCGGGCGGGCGAGTTCCGGGTCCGCGACCTCGTCGCCGACGAGGGCGAGGAGGACGCGGAGACGGAACCGGGCGCCGAGGACGTCCGCCTGCGGCGGCGCTTCCTGGCGCAGCTCGGGCGGGTGCGGCGGCTCGTCGCGGCGCGCGACGCGCTGGCGCGCGGGCTCGTGGATCGGCGCCGCGAGCACGCGCGGCTCGCTCAGGGTCGCGCCCGCCTCGAGGCGCGACTCCTCGGCGCGCTCTGCGGGCTCGGGCTCTCGCGGCGGCAGATCGAGCGAGTGGCGAGCGGGCTCTATGCCGGCGTCGAGCGCGTGGGGAGGCGCCGGGCGCAGCTGCAGGCGGTGGAACGCCGTACGGGCCGCTCGGCGGCCGAGCTCCTCCGCATGACGCGCGGCCTCGCGCGCGGCGGCGAGAGCGGCGAGCCGTCCCGCCCCGAGCGGGCCGCGCTGGAGCAAGCATGCCAAGAGCTCCGCGTGCCGCACGAGACGCTCGTCTCGCTGGCCGAGGAGATCCGGGGCACCCGGCGCGAGCTCGCCGAGCTGGAGCGAGAGTTCGGCATGCCGGTCGCCGCCCTCGAGCGCGCCGTCCGGGACATCCGTGCCGCCGAGCTCCGCGCGCGCGCCACCAAGCAGGAGCTGATCCAGGCCAATCTCCGCCTGGTCGTGTCGATCGCCAAGAGATACATGAACCGCGGCCTCCAGTTCCTCGACCTGATCCAGGAGGGCAACATCGGCCTCATGCGCGCGGTCGACAAGTTCGAGTACCGGCGCGGCTACAAGTTCTCGACCTACGCCACGTGGTGGATCCGGCAGGCGATCACCCGCGCGATCGCCGATCAGGCGCGCACGATCCGTATCCCCGTGCACATGGTGGAGACCATCAACAAGCTGATCCGCACCGCGCGCTACCTGGTGCAGGAGATGGGCCGCGAGCCGACGCCGGAGGAGATCGCCGAGCGCATGGACATCCCCGCCGACAAGGTGCGCCGGGTCATGAAGATCGCCAAGGAGCCGATCTCGCTCGAGACGCCGATCGGCGAGGAGGAGGACTCGAGCGTCGGCGACTTCATCGAGGACCGGGCGACGCTCCCGCCCGTCGAGGTGGTGATGAGTCTGCACCTCCAGGAGCAGACGCGGAAGGTGCTCGCCACGCTCACGCCGCGCGAGGAGCAGATACTGCGGCTACGCTTCGGCATCGGGGAACGCTCGGACCATACGCTCGAAGAGGTCGGGACGCGCTTCGCGGTGACGCGCGAGCGCATCCGCCAGATCGAGGCGAAGGCGCTGCGCAAGCTCCGCCATCCGACCCGCGCACGCCGCCTGCGCGCCTTCGCCGACTGAGCGACTCTTGCAGCGGGCGCGGTTCGGTGCTTGACTCGGCGCCGAGCGGGCCCATAGCTCAGGCGGTCAGAGCTGCCGGCTCATAACCGGTCGGTCGTGTGTTCGAGTCACACTGGGCCCACCACCGCCGGTCGGACAGCGGACCGCCAGTCCGGCACGACGGAGGGATATTGCCGACGCAGATCGAAGTCCTCGCGACCCTGCAGTTGGTGGATCAGAGCCTGCTCACCAAGACCCGCGCCGTCGCCGAGGGCGAGGGGCGGGTCGCCGCGCTCGAGGAGGCCTTGCAGGCCCAGGCGGCCGCTGCGAGCACCGCGCGCGAGGAGCTGGCGGCGCTCGGCCCCCGCCAGCGTGACCTCGAGGGCCGTCTCGCGGTCGCCGAAGCCAAGATGAAGGACCGCCGGATGCGGATCACCCGCATCCGCAATGACAAGGAGCTCGGCCTGGCCAGGCGCGAGGTGGAGTTGCTCAAGGAGGAGACCGGCGCGCTCGAGACGGAGCTGGTCGCCGTGATGGAGCAGGTGGAGGTGGCGGCGGCGAAGCTCCAGGGCCTCGACGCCGAGTTGGCGCGGCTCACGGCGGAGCGCGACCGCGAGGCGGGCGAGCTGCGCGAGACGCTCGCACGCCTCTCCGGCGAGATCGAGCGCGAACGCGCCACGCGCTCGGAGCTGGTACAGACGATCGACGGTGATCTCAGGCGCAAGTACGAGATGATCCTCTCGCGCCGCGGCGGTCTCGCCGTGGTCGAGGTGCGCAGCGGCATCTGTCAGGGCTGCCGCATGCGCGTGCCGCCCCAGCTCTTCAACCAGATCCAGCGCAACGAAGAGGTGATCCTCTGCCCGAGCTGCCAGCGCATGCTCTTCTGGCGCGCCGAGGGCGAGGAGGCCAATGGCTAACGTGGGAGGCCGAGCGCGAGAGCGCTCACGCAGCGCGCGGCGGGAGCCGCGCGGATGTTAGTCCGGAGCGCGGCGCAGCCGCGCGAGCACTGGACGGGCCCCCAGGAGATTCAGCTTCCGCCGGAGGAGGTCGAGCAGTCGCTCGCCGCCCCGCGCGGTGGGAGGAAAGTCCGGACTCCACAGGGCAGGGTGGCCGCTAGCGGCGGCCCCGAGCGATCGGGGGAAAGTGCCACAGAAAGGAGACAGCCCCGCGCCGCGAGGCGCGGAGCAACGGTGAAACGGTGAGGTAAGAGCTCACCAGGCCCGCTCGTGAGGGCGGGCACTCGGTAAACCCCACCCGGAGCAAGACCGAGTAGGAGGGAGGCCCGGCCGCGAGGCCGGACGCGGGCTGCCCGTCCGTTCCCTCGGGTCGGTCGCTCGATCCCTTGGGCAACCGGGGGACCAGATGAATGGCTGCTGCTCCCGCCTCTTGAGCGGGAGGACAGAACCCGGCTTACAGACCTCCTCCGGCGGATTCGTTGCCGAGCGCCGATCTCATGCCGCGCCGCGGCGTCACCGGGTTCTTCGGGGCGGCCGCCGGGGTAGACCGGGGCGGGTGCGGCTCGTTCGCCTCGCTCCCATGGCTGCCCCGACGGCCTCCAAGCTGGCGCGAAACGGCAGTCGGGACCCGGCGCCGGCGGGCGAAGCGTGGGCGAAAGACGGGGGTCGCCATCTTTTTCCTTGACACCTGCACCGAGCTGGTCTACAAACCGGAGCGCGGTGGGGATTCATGGTGGGAAGTGGTGGTTTGTGAGGAAATGGGGCCTTGGGGTGGTGGTTGGGTAGGGATGCACCGCAGGGCAGGGAATGTTCCGCGGTACCCATCAGTACTTGGTGGACGACAAGGGGCGGGTGGCTATCCCGGCTCGCTTCCGCGAGGTGCTCTCCGGGCTCCAGGACGAGCGCCTCGTCGTCACCAAGTTCCGGCGCCGCGGCCGTCCGTGCCTCGACGTCCACCCGCTCTCGACGTGGCAGCGGCTCGAGGAGAAGATCGCCACCGAGAAGCGCTTCAACCGCAAGCTGGCCACGTTCGAGGCGTACTACGTTGGCTCCGCCCAGGACGTGCAGCTCGACGCGCAGGGGCGCCTGCTGATCCCGCCCACGCTGCGCGAGTACGCGGACATTGGCCGCGAGGTGATGTTCGTCGGCGCGATCGACAAGTTCCGCATCTGGGCCAAGGACGTCTATCATCTGGTCGACCGCGACGACGAGAAGGAGATCTTCGAAGACAATCCGGACCTGTTGGACGATCTCGGGCTGTAGCGCAAATGATCGGGTGAGCATGAGCCGCCGGCGGGTGCGGGCGGGAGTGGAGGCGAACGGTGGGGGCGGCGAGCGCTTGGGGAGGCGAGGCGCCGCCAGTGACGACGCGGACGGACATCGGGCCGGTGGGCGCTGCCCACGTTCCGGTGCTGGTGGGGGAGGTGGTGGAGTGGCTGCGCCCCCGGCCGGGTGCCTGTCTCGTCGACGCGACCGTGGGTCTCGGCGGCCACGCGGCGGCTCTGCTGGCCGCCGCCCCGGGGGCGCGGCTCCTCGGGCTCGATCGCGATCGCGCCGCCCTCGCGCGCGCGGCTGAGCGGCTGCCGGGCGAGCGAGTCGTCCTCCGTCACGCCTGCTTCAGCCTGCTCGCCACCGTCCTCGCCGAGCTCGGCTGGGACGGGGCGGACGCGGTGCTGCTCGACCTGGGCGTCAGCTCGGCCCAGCTCGACGATCCGGCGCGTGGCTTCGGCTTCCAGGCCGACGGGCCGCTCGACATGCGCATGGACGAGGGCAGCGGCCCGAGCGCCGCGGAGCTCGTGAACCACTGGCCCGAGCGTGAGATCGCCCGCATCCTGGCCGAGTACGGCGAGGAGCCGCGCGCCCGCGCGCTGGCGCGCGCCATCGTGCGCGCGCGTCCGCTGCGCTCGACCGGCGAGCTCGCGCGCGTGGTCGGCGGCGTCCTCGGACGGGGACGGCCCGGGCGCCATCCCGGCACCCGCACCTTCCAGGCGCTCCGCATCGCCGTGAACGACGAGCTGGGCGAGCTGGAGCGCTTCCTCGCCGACGGCTACCGCGTGCTCCGTCCGCGCGGCCGGCTCGCCGTGCTCGCCTACCACTCGCTCGAGGATCGGCGCGTGAAGGACGCCTTCCGCCGCTGGGCGGCCGACTGCCTCTGTCCGCCGCGCACGCCGCGCTGCGTGTGCGGCTGGAGCGCCAAGGTCCGCGGGCTCACCCGCCGCCCGCTGCGTCCCTCGCCGCTCGAGGTCGCACGCAACCCCCGCGCCCGCAGCGCCCGCCTCCGGGTCGTCGAGCGGCTTGAGGAGCGCGCGTGAGCCGTTCCGCCGGCGGCGCGGCCCGCGTCCTCGTGGTCCGGCGGCCGCTCGCACGGCCGCCGACGCACCCCGGCCGCATGCTGCGCGCCATGCGCGGCTGGCTCGTGCGCCGCGCGCTCGTGCTGGGCGCCGTGCTCGTGGCCCTCTGCATGCTGCAGGTCTGGCTCCGGCTCCAAGTGACGCATCTCGGCTACGAGCTCTCCGCGGCGCGCGACATGCAGCTCCGCCTCGAGCACGAGCAGCGCGAGCTCGAGGTCGAGCTGGCGACGCTGCGCGACCCGGGCCGTCTCGGCGACCTCGCCCGCCACCGGCTCGGGATGAAGGAGCCCGGCAAGGGACAGGTGGTGGTCCTGCGGTGACCCGCTCGCGGCCGCCTCAGGCGCGCATGCTCGCGGTGGCGGGCGTGTTCGCCGGTCTGCTCGTGCTGATCGTGCTGCGCGCCGTGGACCTGACCGTGCTCCGCGGTCCCGAGCTGGCGCGGCTCGCCGCCATGCAGCACCGGGCCCGGATCGAGCTCACGCCGCACCGCGGCCCGATCGTCGACCGGCACGGCGAGGCGCTGGCCCTCTCGCTCGACGTGCCCTCGGTCTACGTGCGGCCGCGCGAGTTCGGCGGGCAGGACGCGCGCCTCGCCGCGCTGGCGGCGGCACTCCATCTTCCGCTCCCTGCCGTGCGCGCCAGGACGGCCAGCGCCGAGCGCTTCGTGTGGCTCGAGCGGCAGGTGCCGCCGCACCAGGCCGAGGCCGTCGAGCGGCTCGGCCTGAGGGGCGTCTACACGGTGCAGGAGGGCCGCCGCTTCTACCCGCACGCGAGCCTCGCGGCCCACGTGCTCGGCTTCGTCGGCGTGGACTCGCAGGGGCTCGAGGGGCTCGAGCGCCGCCTGGACACCGTGATCCGCGGGGAGCCGCGCGACATCGAGGCGGACCGGGACGGGCGCCGGCAGGTGATCTTCACCGCCGGGGTGCCGGCGCCGCCCGCGCAGGGGAGCCGCGTCGAGCTCACCATCGACGCCAGCATCCAGGACGTCACCGAGCGCGAGCTCGCGGCCGGCGTGGCAGCGGCGAAGGCCGCCGGCGGGGCGGCGGTGGTGCTCGACCCGTCGACCGGCGAGGTGCTGGCGCTCGCCAACCTACCCACCTTCAACCCGAACCAGCCCGGCCGGCGCCGCGACCACGGCTGGCACGACCGTGTGCGCAACCGCGCCATCACCGATCCCTACGAGCCCGGCTCCACCTTCAAGGCGATCCTCGCCGCCGCCGCGATCGAAGAGCGCGTGGTCGGGCCGACGGACATGTTCTTCTGCGAGAACGGTCGCTACCGGATCGGCAAGTGGCGCATCCACGACGCGCACCGGCACGGCTGGCTCAGCTTCGCGCAGGTGATCCAGTACTCGAGCAACATCGGCGCGACCAAGGTGGCGGACCGCCTCGGGGCCGCGCGCTACTACCGCTACGTGCGGGCGTTCGGCTTCGGCACCCGCACCGGCATCGAGCTGCCGGGCGAGACGCGGGGCATCGTGCGCCCGGTCGAGCGCTGGGCGCGGATCGACCTCGCCACGCTGAGCTTCGGGCAGGGGGTGTCGGTGACGCCGCTCCAGATGGCGGCCGCCTTCGGCGCGATCGCCAACGGTGGCGCCCTCCTGCGCCCCTTCCTCGTGCGCCGCGTGCTCACCCCCGACGGCCAGGTCGTGCTCGAGAACGAGCCCGCCGTCGTGCGGCGCGTGGTGAGCGCGCGAACCGCCCGGACGGTGACCGCGCTCCTCCGCCGCGTGGTCGAGGAGAAGGGGGGGACGGGCGAGAAGGCCCGCCTCGACGACTTTCCCGTGGCCGGCAAAACGGGTACTGCGCAGAAGGTGAACCTACACACCGGCGCCTACTCGTCCAAGCGCATCGGCTCCTTCGTCGGCTTCGTACCCGCCGACAGCCCGCGCATCGTCATCCTCGTGCTGATCGACGAGCCCGGCGGCTCGAGCTACGGCGGTGTGGTGGCCGCGCCGGTCTTCCGGGCCATCGCGATGACGGTCCTCGAGCGCCTCGGGGTCGAGAGCCCGGCGCCGCCGCTCCAGATGGCCTCGGCGCGGACCGCCCCGAAAGCGAAGAAGAGCAAGCCGGCCCCTGCGCGGGGCGCGCGCGTCGTGATGGCCCCGGCCGAGCCCTCGACGCCGAGCTTCCTCGGGCTCTCGCGGCGCGAGGCGCTCGCCCGCGCGCACGCGGCGGGCTGGGACGTGCAGGCGAGCGGCATCGGCTACGTGAGCGAGCAGTCCCCGCCCCCGGGAGCGCCGCTCGCGCGCGAGCGGCGCCTGGCGCTCCGGCTCGTGCCGGGTCCGGTGACGGTCGCACCGTGAAGACGCGTCGATGCGGCTGAGCGAGCTCTTGCAGGCGCTGGGGGTGGAGGTGGACGTTGACGTTGAGGTCGGCGGCCTCGCGGCCGACTCGCGCCAGGTCCGGCCGGGCGATGTGTTCTTCGCGCTGCCGGGCGCCCACACCGATGGCCGGCGGCACGTCGCGGAAGCGCTCGGGCGCGGGGCCCGCGCGGTGATCACGACGGGGGAGGTGGACGCCGGACGCACTCCGGTCGTGCGGGTGGCGGCGCCGCGCCGCCTGCTCGCCCGCGCGGCCGCCCACGTCGCAGGCGACCCGAGCGCCGCGCTCACGCTGGTCGGCGTGACGGGGACGAACGGCAAGACCACCACCACCTACCTGCTCGAGGCGATCTGGCGCGCGGCGGGACGCCGCCCGGGCGTGGTGGGGACCATCGCCTATCGCTTCGACGGGGCGAGCCGGCCGGCCCCGCTCACCACGCCCGATCCGATCGCGCTCCAGGCGCTGCTCGCCGAGATGCGCGCGGCGGGCACCACGCACGTCGCGATGGAGGTCTCCTCCCACGCGCTCGTGCAGGAGCGCGTCGCGGGCTGCCGCTTCGACGCCGCCGTGTTCACCAACCTGACGCGGGACCACCTCGACTTCCACGGCGACCTCGAGCGCTACTACGCCGCCAAGGCGCGGCTCTTCCTCGACGAGCTGCCCGGGGGCGGGAAGCGCGACCCGGTGGCGGTCGTGAACATCGACGATCCGGCGGGCGCGCGCCTGGCGGCGAGCGTTCGCACCCGGTGCGTGCGGGTCGGCCGCGGGGCGCGTGCCGACGTCCGCCCGCTCGAGGTCGAGACCTCCCTCACAGGGACGCGTGGCACGCTCGCCCTGGGCGCCGAGCGCCTGGCGTTCGAGTGTCGACTCGTGGGCGCGCCACACCTCGAGAACATCCTGGGCGCCGCGGCCGCGGCCTGGGCGCTCGGGACGCCGCCGGGGGCGATCTCCCGCGGCCTTGCCGCGGCGGAGGCGCCGCCCGGGCGCCTCGAGCAGATCCCCGGCCCGGGCTTCATGGTCGTGGTCGACTACGCGCACTCGCCGGACGCGCTCGCGCGCGCCCTCGACGCGCTCCGCCCGCTCACGCGCGGGCGGCTCATCACCGTTTTCGGCTGCGGCGGCGATCGCGACCGGGGCAAGCGGCCGATCATGGGCGAGACCGCCGCACGGCGGAGCGACGTCGTCGTCCTCACCTCCGACAATCCGCGCACCGAGGACCCGCTCGCCATCCTCGCCGACATCGAGGCGGGAGTGCGGGCGACGGGCATGACCGGCCACGTCGTCGAGCCGGACCGGTGTGCGGCAATCGCGCTCGGCGTTCGCCTCGCGCGCCCGGGCGACCTCGTCCTGGTTGCCGGCAAGGGGCACGAGAACTACCAGATCGTCGGCACCGTGAAGCGCCATCTCGACGACCGCGAGGAGGTGCGGCGCGCCCTCGGGAGACTCGCATGAACGAGCCCATCGAGGGAGCGCCGGCGGCGTTTGCGCTCGAGGAGATCCTCGCCGCCACCGGCGGCGAGCTCGTCCGGCTGGGCGCCCGCACCCGCTTCCCGGGGGTCACGACCGACAGCCGGAGTCTCCGGCCGGGCGAGCTCTTCGTCGCCATCCGCGGCGAGGCCCACGACGGGCACGAGTTCCTGCCGGAGGCGGCCGGGCGCGGCGCGGGCGCCGTGATGGTCGAGCGGGCGCACGCCGAGCGGCCCCTCGGCTGTGGCGTCATCGCCGTGCGCGACACGCTCGCCGCTCTCGGCGACCTGGCCGCCTTCCATCGCCGACGCTGCCGCCCGCGCATCGTCGCCGTGACCGGCAGCAACGGCAAGACGACCACCAAGGAGATGCTAGCCGCGATCCTGGCGCGTGCCCTCGGCCCGGAGCGGGTGCTGCGCACGACCGGCACGCAGAACAACCTGGTCGGTCTCCCGCTCACGCTGCTACGCCTGGCGGGCACGGAGGCGGCGGCGATCGTCGAGCTCGGCATGAACGGGCCGGGCGAGATCTGGCGCCTGGCGCAGATCGCGGAGCCGGACGTGGGGGTCATCACCTGCGTCGCGCCGGCGCACCTCGAGGGCCTGGGCTCGATCCACGGCGTCGCCGAGGCGAAGGCCGAGCTCTACCGCCGGCTGCGGCCGTCGGCGACCGCGGTCGTGAACGCGGACGACCCGCTGGTCAGCGCGTCGGCGCGGGCCTTCCCGGGACGTAAGGTGCCGTTCGGGACGGAGGCGGCGGCCGGCGTGACGGTCGGCGCGCAGGGGATAGTCGACCACGGTCTCGAGGGCACCGAGTTCCGCCTCGTCGTCGAGCGGCAGGAGGCCGCGATCCGGCTCGCGGTTCCCGGGCGCCACAACGTGACCAACGCGCTCGCCGCCGCTGCGGCCGCGCACGCCCTCGGGGTCGACATCGGCGCGATGCAGGCCGGGCTCGAGGCCTTCCAGCCCCCCGGCATGCGCATGGAGGTGACGCAGCTCCCGACCGGCGTCACGGTGCTGAACGACGCCTACAACGCCAACCCCGCCTCGATGGCGGCGGCGCTGAGCACGCTGGCCGCCAGCCGCGGCCGGCGGCGCGTGGCGGCGCTCGGCGAGATGCGCGAGCTGGGCGAGGAGGCGCCACGCGCGCATCGCGCGCTCGGCGCCGCCGCGGCGGCGGCGCGTGTCGACGCGCTCTTCCTCCTCGGTCCGCTCGCCGCCGAGGTGCGCGCTGGCGCGGAGGCGGCCGGGCTCCCGTCCGAGCGGATCACGATCGCGGCCAGCCACGCCGAGCTGGCCGCGCGGCTCGCCGCGTCCTGCCGGGCGGGCGACCTCGTCCTGCTCAAGGGCTCGCGCGGGGCGGCGATGGAGGAGGTGCTCCGGCGCCTCACCGCCGAGGCGGGCGGGGAGCGGCAGCCGTGATGCTCTACCTGCTCCTCTACCCGCTGCACGTGTCCTACCCGCCCCTGAACGTCTTCAAGTACATCACCTTCCGCACGCTGCTGGCGGGGCTCTGCGCGCTCACGCTCTCGCTCGTGCTCGGCCCGATGCTGATCCGGCGCCTCTCGGCGCTGCAGATCGGACAGGCGATCCGCAGCGACGGCCCCGCCAATCACGCGAGCAAGGCCGGCACACCCACCATGGGCGGCACGCTCATCATCTTCTCCCTCCTGCTCGCCACCCTGATGCTCGCCGACCTGAGCGTCCGCTACGTGTGGATCGCCGTGCTCGTGACTCTGGGACACGGTCTCGTCGGCTTCCTCGACGACTACGCCAAGGTGCAGCGGCGGAGCTCGGCGGGCATCCCGGGCCGGGTCCGCCTGGCCGTCGAGTTCGCGATCGCGGGCGCCGCCGCGCTCGCCATCTACCTGCGGCCCGAGCATGGCGGCCAGCTCACCATGCCGTTCCTGAAGGACGTCCAGCCCGACCTGGGCCTCTGGTACGTGCCCTTCGGGGCGCTCGTCGTGGTGGGCGCCGCGAACGCCGTCAACCTGACCGACGGGCTCGACGGCCTCGCCATCGGCCCGGTCATGATCGCGGGCGGCACGTACGCCGTCTTCGCCTACACCGCCGGACACGCGAAGATCGCCGAGTACCTCCAGATCCCCTTCGTCCCCGGGGCGGGCGAGCTGGCGGTGTTCTGCGGCGCGCTCGCGGCCGCCGGCCTGGGCTTCCTCTGGTTCAACGCCTACCCGGCGCAGATGTTCATGGGCGACGTGGGCTCGCTCGCGCTCGGCTCGGCGCTCGGCGTCGTGGCGCTCATCACCCGCCAGGAGCTGGTGCTCGTCCTGGTAGGCGGGGTGTTCGTCGTCGAGGCGCTGTCGGTGATCGGGCAGGTGATCTCCTTCAAGCTCCGCCGCAAGCGCATTTTCCGCATGGCGCCCATCCATCACCACTTCGAGCTCCTCGGCTGGCCCGAGCCGCAGATCATCGTCCGCTTCTGGATCGTGTCGGTGGTGTGCGCGCTGCTCGCGCTCTCGACCCTCAAGCTCCGCTAGGAGGATGTCCGGGCAACCATGGACGAGCCGGGGAGCGAGAGCGGGAAGCGCAGCGACGACCGACCAGGTGCGGCGCACGGGACGCGCGCCGGGACAGCCTCCTACATGCCCCTCCCGCGCCGCGTCCTCGTGCTCGGCTTCCGCCGCACCGGGCAGGCGGTGGCCGCGGCGCTCGCGGCGCGCGGCGTGACCGTGCGCGTCGCCGACGCCCGCCCCGCGGCGGCGCTCGGTGTCACGGGCGCCCCCCCGGGGGTCGAGCTGCGCCTGGGCGAGGACGGGCCGCCGCTGCTCTCCGGCGTCGAGCTCGTGGTTCCGAGCCCGGGCGTGCCGCGTGACGCGCCGGTGCTGGCGGCTGCCGTACGCCGCGGCCTCCCCGTCTGGAGCGAGATCGAGCTGGCCTTCCGCCTTCTCTCCTGTCCGCTGGTCGCGATCACCGGCACGAACGGCAAGAGCACGACGACCAGCCTGGTCGGCCTGGCCCTCGCGCGCGCGGGGCGCCGGACCTTCACTGGCGGCAACCTGGGAACGCCGCTCATCACCGCCGCCGACCAGGCGCCGGAGATCGCCGTGGCCGAGGTCTCGAGCTTCCAGCTCGAGTGGGTGGAGCGCCTGCGGCCGCGCGTCGGCTGCCTCCTGAACCTCACCCCCGATCACCTCGACCGCCACGCGAGCTTCGCCGAGTACCGCGAGACGAAGGCACGCCTCTTCGCAGCGCAGGAGGCGCACGACTTCGCGGTCGTGAATCGCGACGATGCCGCGGCGTGGGGCGCCGCTGCCGGCGTGCGGGCACGTCTCGTGTCGTTCGGCGCGAGCGCGGTGGCCTGCGGCGCCTTCGCGGGCGAGGGCTTCGTCGCGCTCCGTCTGCCCGACGCGGCGGAGGAGCGCTACGGGCTCGGCCGCACCCGGCTCGCCGGCGCGCACAACGTGGAGAACATCCTCGCGGCCGTCACCGTCGCGCGCCTCGCCGGCGCGCCGCCCGCGGCCGTCCAGGCGGCGATCGACGAGATCGAGCCGCTGCCCCACCGGCTCGCGTGCGTCGCCGAGCGCGGCGGGATCGCGTGGTGGGACGACTCGAAGGCTACCAACGTGGGTGCCGCGGCGCGGAGCCTCGACGCCTTCGCGGGCCCGGTCGTCCTCCTGGCCGGCGGCGTCGACAAGGGAGGCGCCTACGACGCGCTCGCGGCGCGCGCCAGGGGCAAGGTCCGCCTGGCGCTCGTCTTCGGCGAGGCGGCCGACCGCATCGGCGCCGCCCTTGCCGCGGTCGGCGTCGCGGTCGAGCGGGTCCGGACGCTCGAGCAGGCGGTCGCCCGTGCGGCGGCGGTCGCGGCCCCCGGGGACACGGCGCTGCTCGCCCCCGCCTGCGCGAGCTTCGACATGTTCGCCGACTACGCGGCGCGCGGCCGGGCCTTTCGCGCCGCGGTCGAGGCGCTGCCGTGATCGGCGCCCACGCGCTCGGCCGGGGCACGGCGGCCCCGCCGGCCTTCCGGGGTCCGCTCGCGGGGCAACGCCCGCGCTCGCGGGCCGCCCTCGGCGGCGATCCGTGGCTCGTGCTCGCAGCGGCGGCTCTCGTCGGGTTGAGCGTCGTCATGGTCTTCAACGTGAGCTACTTCTACGGCCAGGCGCACTTCGGCGACTCGCTCCACTTCTTCCGGAGGCACCTGCTCTCGATCGGGCTCGGCACGGCGGTCGCCGTCGTCGCCTCCCGCCTGTCGTCGGACACCTATCGCCGGACGGCCTATCCGCTGCTCATCGTCGTCCTGGTGACCCTCGTGGTGGTCCTCGTCCCGGGCATCGGGGTGGCGCGCGGCGGCGCGCGGCGCTGGCTCCACCTGGGCCCGCTCAGCATGCAACCCTCCGAGCTCGCGAAGTTCGCGCTCGTGCTCTACCTCGCGCGCTCGCTCGCGAAGAAGGGCGAGCGCCTCGCCACCGTCAAGTTCGGCATCGTGCCGCACTACCTGGTGGTGGGGCTGATCGCCGGGCTCGTGCTCCTCGAGCCCGACTTCGGGACGGCCGCCCTCGCCGTGGGCCTGCTCGTGTTCATGCTCTTCGCGGGCGGGGTCCCGGCTCGGCTGATGGCGGTCCCGGCGGCAGCGGCGCTCCCGGCGCTCGCCGCCGTGGCGTGGAAGGCGCCCTATCGCTGGGTGCGCATCGTCGCCTTCCTCTACCCGGACCGGGATCCGCTCGGCGTCAACTTCCAGCTGAAGCAGTCGTTCATCGCCTTCGGTTCGGGGGGGCTGTGGGGCGTCGGGTTGGGCGAGAGCCAGCAGAAGATGTTCTACCTCCCCGAGGCCCACACCGACTTCCTCTTCTCGGTGATCGGCGAGGAGCTCGGGCTGGCAGGGGCCCTGCTCGTCCTCGCGCTCTTCGCGGTGGTGGCGGCGCGGGGCTTCCGCATCGCGGTCCGGCATCAGGACCCGTTCGCGAGCCTGCTCGCCTTCGGGGTGACACTCGCGCTCGTCCTCCAGGGCACGGTGAACGCGGGTGTCGTGCTCGGCTGTCTCCCGACCAAGGGGCTGGCGCTGCCATTCCTCTCCTACGGCGGCTCGGCCATGATCGCCGCGCTCGGCCAGATCGGCGTCCTGCTCGCCCTGGCCCGCGAGACGGAATGAGGGGACCAGCGGCGATGCTCGGTCGCGCGAGCATGCAACGTCCAAGCAACGTCGGAGGCCGAGCGCGAGAGCGCTCAGGCCGGCCGACGGGGTCTGGGGGCATCGGAAGCGCGGAAGGCGCGGAGCGGGCCAGCACGGCGCCGCCAAACGGCGGGGGAGGCCGAGCGCGAGAGCGCTCGAGTCGGCCGACGGGGTCTGGGGGCATCGGAAGCGCGCAGCCCGCGAAGCGGGCGAGCACTGGACGGGCCCCCAGGCGAGTTAGATGACCATTCTCATCGCCGGCGGCGGTACGGGCGGGCACCTCTTCCCCGGCCTGGCGCTCGCCGATGCGCTCGTCGCCCGCGGCGGGAGCGTCACCTTCGTCGGGACGGCGGCGGGCATCGAGGCGCGCGCGGTGCCCGCCGCCGGCTACCCCCTCCGGCTGCTCCCCGGCCGTCAGCTCCGCGGCGGCGGCCTGGCACGGGCCGTGGCCGGGCTCGCGAGCGCAGCTGGAGGGACCCTGTGTGCCCTCGCGCTGCTCGGCGAGCTCCGGCCGGGGCTCGTCGTGGGCGTGGGCGGCTACGCCTCGGTCGCGGTCGTGTTCGCCGCCTGGTTGCGCCGCATCCCGACCGTGCTCCTCGAGCAGAACGTGGTGCCCGGGGCCGCGACCAGGGTTCTCGCGCGCCTCGCCCGGCGCATCTGCGTCGGGTTCGCGGAGTCCCTGGCGTACCTGCCGCGCACCCGGGCCGTCCACACCGGGAACCCGGTGCGCGCCGACCTGCTCCGCCCCCGCCCCCCCCGCGACCGGCCAGGCCTCCTCGTCTTCGGCGGCAGCGCCGGGGCGCACCGCTTGAACCAGGCGATGCTGGACGCGCTCGGCCACCTGGGCCCGACCCTCGCCGCTCTCGACCTGACCCACCAGACGGGCGAGGCCGACCTGGACATGGTGCGTGCGGCCTATGCCGCTCGGGGGCTCGCCGCGCGCATCGAGCCCTTCATCCGGGACATGGGTGCGGCCTATGCGGCGGCCGACCTGGTGGTCGCTCGCGCGGGCGCCACGACCTGCGCCGAGCTGACGGCGGTCGGCCTGCCCGCGATCCTGGTCCCCTACCCGTACGCGGCCGACGACCACCAGCGGCGAAACGCCGAGGTGCTGGTGCGGGCCGGCGCCGCGGACATGATCCTCGATGCCGAGCTCGACGGCGCGCGTCTGGCCACGACGCTCCGGGCGCTCCTCGAAGACACCGCGAGCCGGGCGGCGATGGCGGCACGCGCCCGAACCCTCGGCCGCCCCGACGCCGCCGAGCGCGTCGCGGACGAGTGCCTCCAGCTCGCCTCGGCGTGAGCCGCACCCACGAAAATCGCGCCCGTGGGGCCCGCCCCTTGAAGAGCGCAGCGCGGTTCTCTAATAGGGTGCGAGCGTGGTCGGGTTGCAGGGCGGGGTCGCGGACTGGGGCGGGTGGCTCGGGCTCTCCCGCCTGCGGAGCGCGGCGGTGAACGGGCGGAAGCGCCGGGTCCACTTCGTCGGCATCGGCGGCATCGGCATGAGCGGCATCGCGGAGGTGCTGCTCACGCTCGGCTACGTCGTCTCCGGCTCCGACCTGGTGGAGAGCGAGACGACCCGGCGGCTCGAACGGCTCGGCGCGCGCGTGCATCTCGGCGCGCACGAGGCCGCGCTCGTGAGCGAGGACATCGACGTGCTCGTCATCTCCTCCGCGGTCACCTACGCCAACCCCGAGGTGTCGCGCGCCCGCGAGCTCAAGATCCCCGTCATCCCGCGGGCGGAGATGCTGGCCGAGCTGATGCGCATGAAGTACGGCGTGGCCGTTGCTGGCAGCCACGGGAAGACCACCACCACCTCGCTGGTCGCGGCGGTGCTGCGCGAGGCGGGGCGCGACCCGACCATGGTCGTCGGCGGCAAGCTGCGCGCGCTCGGCACCAACGCGCGCCTGGGGCAGGGCGAGTTCCTGGTCGCCGAGGCGGACGAGAGCGACGGCACCTTCCTCCTCCTCTCGCCCATCATCGCGGTCGTGACCAACATCGATCGCGAGCACCTCGACTACTACGGCGAGATGGAGCGGCTGCGCGACGCGTACCTCCAGTTCATCCAGCGCGTGCCGTTCTACGGCCTCGCCGTGCTCTGCATCGACAACGTGAACGTGCGCGCCCTCCTGCCGCAGGTGCGCAAGCGCTTCGTGACGTACGGCACCGCGCCCGACGCCGACTGGCAGGCGCGCGACCTGCAGGTCACCGGCCTCGAGACCGTCTTCGAGGTGTGGCGCGGCGAGCGCCGGCTCGGCCCGGTGCGCCTCCACATGCCCGGCCGCCACCACGCGCTCAACGCGCTCGCGGCGCTCGCGGTCGCCGAGGACCTGGAGATCCCCTTCCGCATCGCCGTGCACGCGCTCGAGGAGTTCGGGGGCATTCACCGCCGCTTCGAGGTCAAGGGCGAGGAGCAGGACGTGCTGGTGGTCGACGACTACGGCCACCACCCGGAGGAGATCCGCGCCACGCTGCGCGCCGCGCGCGAGGGCTTCCCGCGCCGGCTGGTCGTCGCCTTCCAGCCCCACCGCTACACGCGCACGCGTGATCTCTTCAACGAGTTCCTGGAGGCGTTCGACGACGCCGATGCGCTCGTGCTGACGGACATTTATCCGGGCGGCGAGGAGCGCATCGAGGGCGTGTCGGCCGAGGCCGTCTACCAGGCGCTCAAGCGGCGCGGGCATCTCGACGTGAGCCACGTCCCCGCGCGCGAGCGTGTCGCGGCGGCGCTGGCCGAGATGCTGCGTCCGGGCGACCTCGTGCTGACGCTCGGGGCGGGCGACATCCACCGCACCGGCGACGAACTCCTGGGCCTGCTGCGTTCGGGGGTCGCGGTCCCCGCCATCCACTAGGAGGCTGTCCGGGCAACCATGGCGGCTGCGGCGAACGATCAGGGGGCTGCGAGCGGCGTGCCCGCTCCCAGGCCCGTGCGCCTCGCTCACCATGATTACCCGGACGGACTCCTGATGTCCCACACGCTCCCGGCCGCCCTCATCGACACTCTCCGCGCGCGGCTCGGCGACCGGGCGCGGCCGGGAGAGTCGTTGGCGCGCTACACCTCGTTCCGCATCGGCGGCCCTGCGGACGTCCTCGTGCTGCCCGACACGCGCGAGGAGCTGGCCCACGCGCTCGCGACCGCGGCGGCCTTCGGCGTGCACGTGACGCTGCTCGGCGGCGGCTCCAACGTGCTGGTCGGCGACGCTGGCATGCGCGGCGTGGTCGTGAAGCTCGGCCGCGGCTTCGCCCGCATCGACTGGAATCACGCACCCGAGGCCGCGCGCGGGAGCGCTCGAGCAGGCCGACGGGGTCTGGGTGCATCGGAGGAGCGGAGCGCGGCGCCAGCCGCGCGAGCACCGGACGGGCCCCCAGATGAGTCGATCTCGATCCAGGCGGGGGCCGCCGCCCAGCTCGGGCGGCTCGCGCGTGCGGCGGTGGCCCACGGCCTGGCCGGCCTCGAGTACGCCGAGGGCATCCCCGGCACGGTGGGCGGTGCGCTCTTCATGAATGCGGGCGCCTACGGCGGCGAGGTGGCGCACGCGGTCGAGTCGGTGGAGGGCCTCGAGCGCGACGGCCGGGCGCTCGACCTCCCTGGCCACGCGCTCGCCTTCGGCTATCGGCGCTCGGCGCTGCCGCCCGGGTTCGTCGTGAGCGCGGTGCGCTTTCGCCTGCGCAGGGCCGAGCCCGGCCAGGTACGCAGCCGAATGGACGAGGCGCGCGCGCGGCGTACGGCCGCCCAGCCGCACGGCAGGGCGAACGCGGGCTCGATCTTCAAGAACCCGAACGGCGATCACGCAGGGCGCCTGATCGAGGTCGCCGGGTTGAAGGGCGCGCGTGCCGGGCGGGCCCGCATCTCGGAGCGGCACGCGAACTTCATTGTGAACGAGGGCGGGGCACGCGCCGCGGACGTGAAGGTGCTGATGGACGTGGCCCAGCGGGTGGTGTGGGAGCGGAGCGGGGTATGGCTGGAGCCAGAGGTCCAGCTCGTCGGGAGCTGGTAGCGAGGCTCCTCGGGCCGCGGCGAAACCGTCGCCGCGGCGCCGGGCTCGGCCGGCGCGCGCTCCGGCGCGCGCTCTCGGTCGCGCTGTCGGCCGTGGCCGGGATCGGGCTCGTCGCGGTCGCCGCGCCGCCGGTGCGGGACGCGGCCCGCCGGCATCCCTACTTCGCCGTGCAGGAGGTGGTGGTGCGGGACCACCATCGCCTTCCCGCCGACGAGGTGCGCGCCGCGGCGGGCGTCACGCCGGGCATGAGCATCTGGGACGTCGACGCGGCCGCGGCGGCGGCGCGCCTCGCCACGCATCGCTGGATCCGCGCCGCGCGCGTGCGCCGCGAGCTGCCGTCCCGGGTGGTGATCGAAGTGCGCGAGGAGCGCCCACTCGCGATCGTCGCGCTCGAGGATGGCCAGGGCGAGTACTACGTCTCCCCGCACGGCCGCCTCTTCGCTCCGGTGGGGGCGAACGACGCGCGTGACTTCCCGTATCTCACCGGCCTCACCCGGGCCGACTTGAGGGACGGCGAGCGCTTCGGCCCGCGCGCCCTGCACCGGGCGCTGGCCCTCGTCCGCCAGAGCGGGGGCCTCACGGTCTCCGAGGTGCATCTGGACCGCGCGCGGGGTCTGACGCTCCTCCCCCTGCGGCCGTCCGTGCCGATCGAGCTCGGGTGGGGCGGCTTCGCCGCGAAGCTCGCCCGCCTGCCCCGCGTGCTCGGCCTGTGGGCCGGGCGCGAGACGGAGATCGCCGAGGTGAACCTCCAGTTCGACGACGAGGTGATCGTGCGCACGCAACCGGCGAGGCCGGCCGCGGCGGCGCGGCGCACGATCTGAAGGACCCATGGTCAGGAAGAACTCGCTCGTGATCGGCCTCGACGTCGGCACCTACAAGATCGGTGTGATCGTCGCCGAGGTGGCGGAGAGCGGCGTCGAGATCGTCGGCATCGGCACGGCAGCGTCACGCGGGCTCCGCAAGGGCGTGGTCAACAACATCGAAAAGACGGTGGAGGCGATCCGGAGGGCGGTCGAGGAAGCCGAGCTGATGGCCGCCTGCGAGATTCGCAGCGTGATCGCCGGCTCGGCCGGGAGCCACATCAAGGGCTTCAACAGCCACGGCGTGGTCGCAGTGCGCAATCGCGAGGTGGCCCCGGGCGACGTCGAGCGGGTCGTGGACGCGGCCCGCGCCGTCGCCCTCCCCACCGACCAGGAAGTCCTCCACGTCCTGCCGCAGGATTTCATCGTCGACGACCAGGACGGCATCCGCGAGCCGGTCGGCATGGCCGGCGTGCGCCTCGAGGCGCGCGTCCACATCGTCACCGGCGCGGTGAGCGCGGGGCAGAACCTCATCAAGTGCTGCAATCGCGCCGGGCTCCACGTGCGCGACCTGCTCGCCGGCCCGCTCGCCGCCGCCGAGGCGGTGCTCACCCCCGAGGAGCGCGAGCTGGGCGTCGCCCTGGTCGACGTGGGCGGCGGGACGATCGACGTGGTCGTCTACCAGGCCGGCACCATCCGCCACACGGCGGTGCTCCCGGTGGGCGGCGGGCACGTGACGGGCGATCTCGCGGCCGCGCTCTGCACCCCCCCCGCCGAGGCCGAGCGCCTGAAACAGCGCCACGGGAGCGCGCTCGCCGCGCTCACGCCCCCCGAGCAGACGATCGAGGTGCCGGGGCTCGGCGGACGTGCGCCGCACTACCTCTCGCGGCGCGCCCTGGCCGAGGTGATCGAGCCGCGCGCCGAGGAGATGCTGACGCTCGCCAAGAGCGAGATCGAGCGCGCGGGCTGCTACCAGGCGCTCGCCTCGGGGGTCGTGCTGACCGGGGGGGGCGCGGTGCTCGAGCACATGACGGCCCTCGCCGAGCGCGTCTTCAGGTTGCCCGTGCGGCTCGGGGCGCCCCTTCATTTGAGCGGTTTGGTTGACGCCGTCGCGAGTCCCATGTATTCGACGGCAGTCGGTCTCGTGCTCCACGGGCTCAGGCAGCAGGGTCACGGGCGCCGGGGCGAGGGCGTGCTCGGTCAGATCGGAGTGGTGGGTGAGCGGATGATGGGGTGGCTCCGGGAGTTCTTCTAGGACGCGGGGCGGAAGCGGGGGAGGGTGCGGCAATGATCGAGTTCGCGGATGCCAGCGGCGCGGCCCGGATCAAGGTGGTGGGTGTCGGGGGCGGGGGCGGCAACGCGGTGAACACCATGATCGCCGCCGGCCTGCCCGGCGTCGACTTCATCGCCGCCAACACCGACTCGCAGGCCCTCAAGGCCAACCTCTCGCCGATCAAGATGCAGCTCGGCGAGCAGCTGACCCGCGGTCTAGGGGCGGGCGGCAACCCCGAGATCGGCAGGCGCGCCGCCCAGGAGGACGTCGAGCGCCTCAAGGAGTACCTCGCCGAGGCCGACATGATCTTCATCACCTGCGGCATGGGCGGCGGCACCGGGACCGGGGCCGCGCCCGTCATCGCCAAGGTCTCGAAGGAGCTCGGCTCGCTCACCGTGGGGGTGGTGACCAAGCCGTTCAGCTTCGAGGGCAAGCGGCGGTTGAAGCAGGCCGAGGAGGGGATGAAGGAGCTGAAGGCCAGCGTCGACACCCTGATCGCCATCCCGAACCAGCGCCTCCTCTCCGTCGCCGGCCGCAACTCCTCCATGCTCGAGAGCTTCAAGAAGGCCGACGACGTGCTCCTCCAGGCGGTGCGCGGCATCTCGGACCTGATCACCGTGCACGGCCTCATCAACCTCGATTTTGCCGACGTGCGCACCATCATGTCCGAGATGGGCATGGCGATGATGGGAGCGGCCGTGGCGCAGGGCGAGAACCGCGCCGTCGAGGCCGCGCAGAAGGCGATCTCGAGCCCGCTCCTCGAGGACCTCTCGATCCAGGGCGCGCTCGGCGTCCTCATCAACATCACGGGCCCCCCGGACCTGAGCCTCCACGAGGTGAACGAGGCGGCGACCCTCATCCAGGAGGAGGCGGAAGACGACGCCAACATCATCTTCGGCGCGGTGATCGACGAGTCGATGGGCGACGAGGTGCGCATCACGGTGATCGCGACGGGCTTCGGCGCGCGCGCGGAGGCGGGCGAGAAGCCCCGGTCGGGCGCGCGCGACGCGCGCCCGACCGGGGCCGGCGCAGCGAAGAAGGTCGGCCTCCTCGCCGAGGACGAGCTCGACGTGCCGACGTGGCAGCGCCGGCGCCACGAGCCGCCGGTGGCGGCGGCACGCGGGGCGCAGCGCGCGGCGCCGAAGGCGGGAAGCGAGGAGCCCGCCCAGGACTTCGACCTCCCGACGTTCCTCCGCCGCGGGGCGGAGTGAGCCGAGCGTTTGCGAGCGGCGGGCACGGTCGCGTAACAGGTTGGTCGCTCGGCACTCGCCCGTGGTAGCTTCGGGGCGTGCCGTACCAGCAGGGCGGGCCGAGGCTCGGCGGCGGATGAACCTCGACTGGCCCACGCTCCAGACCGAGCGCTTGCTCCTCAGACCGTGGAAGCCCGAGGACTTCGAGCCGTACGCGCGCTTCTCGGCCGACGAGGAGTCGATGCGCTATCTGGGCCGTGACGGCAGGCCGACGGCCGCGGCCGAGACCTGGCGGACGATCTGCCTCTTCATCGGCCACTGGTACCTGCGCGGCTACACGCTCTGGGCCGTCGAGGAGAAGGCGACCGGCGAGTTCGTCGGCCGCGTCGGCCCGTGGAAGCCAGAAGGGTGGCCGGACCTCGAGATCGGCTGGGCCATCGAGCGCTCGCGCTGGGGGCGCGGTTACGCGCCCGAGGCGGCGCGTGCCGCCGCCGACTGGGTGCACCGGACGCTCGGGGCCGACCACGTCGTGCACTTCATTCAGGAGCGGAACGTCCGCTCGATCCGCGTCGCCGAGAAGCTCGGCGCGAAGCTCGACGGGACCTTCGAGCTCTTCGGGGTCGACGTGCTCGTCTACCGGACCCAGCTGCCGATCTGACGGAAGCGGCGTGGTCTCGGTCCGGGTCGGATCACCCCCGACCGAGGAGGCACGTCACCGCGGTCTGGAGCTCAGCTCGTCCGGGGCCTGGCCTTCGGAGCGCGTCTGGGGGGCCGGCGCACCGCCCGCACGTGCCGGCGCAGCGGGACCGCTCACGTCCGCCTCGTAGGACACGTTGGCGGGGCACCAGTGCCAGATGCCGAGCGTGAGCAGGCGCGTGATCGCGGTCGGGATGCACATCACGCGATCCACCTCGACCCGGCGGTTGGTCAAGCGGTCCGGTGGGCCGCAGCGGCTGAGGACGTCGTCCGTCTTGATCTCGTTGATCTGCTGGGTCGGCGACGCGTAGCCGATGATGGGAAGCGGCACCACGGCGATCATGGAGTTGTCGGTCCACTCGCTGCCCGCGCAGTGGGTGGCCACCGCTGGCCGTGGCCGGCCGGTCTCGTCGACCAGGACATCGGTGGTGAGGGCGGTGCAACCAGTCAGCAGGAGGACCGCCGCCGTGGTCATCCGCGGTCGGAACCACGAGAGAACCCTGTATGCACCTCGCATCAGCAACCTCCTTGGCTTGCCACCCGGACACCATTCACCGTGCTTCACCATCCGGCACGGGGGCGAGCGGGCGAGAGTCCGAGCGGGTGCTCACCCGCAGATCGTCCCGCACCCACTTGACACCCACCGCCGAACGGGCGGTGAACGCGGCCGCGAGGCGCTCCTCCTGGCTCGGCACGGTCCCGCTCAGGCGCGCCACCCCGTTCTTCACCTCGACGGCGATGCGGGAGTCGCTCAGGTCCGGGCGAGTCGCGAGCGCGGCCTTGATGTCGCGCTCGAGGGCCTGATCACTTGCCTTCACCGCTTCCTGCTTCGCGGTATGCACCACTTGGAGCATGTTGATGACACGCTTCACGCCGCTCACCCGTCGCGCATCCTCCTCGGCCGCCGCCTTCGCGTCGTTCGACGGCACCATGCCGAAGAGGGTCAGGTCGCCGTCGACCGTGTCGACGTTGATGTCGAGCGCTGGCGTGCGGCGGTCGGCCAGCAGGCGTAGCTTCGCGGCCGACGTGATCAACAGGTCTCGCGCCGCATCGGTCATGCCGCGGTCCTCCCGGGCGAGCGGCACGCTGGCTCGCCCGATCTCCTCGTCGGTCAGCTCGTTCGGGCTCCCGATCTCGCTGGCGACCCGGCGCACACCCGTGACCCGGGCGGCGTCGCCCATGGCGCGCAGGTGCTCGCTCATGGTGGTCGCCCTGCCGGCGAGGAGAACCACGCCGTCGTTCACCGACCGCACGGCGATGCGGCTGCCGGCGAGCGCCCTGTCGGTCCCGAGCGCCTTCTCGACCTCGTCTCGGATCTCGGCGTCGGCTCGCCTCACCAGCCTCTCGCGGTAGCCGCCGACCACCTGGAGGATGTTGCGGACGTCCTTCACGCCGTCGACCGTCCTGACGGCGTCCTCCGCCCTGGCCTTCTCGTCCGCGCTGCGCACCCTGCCGTGCAGGGTGATGCGGCCGTTCACCGTGTCGACGTTGATGGTCCCCCCGTGGAGGCCCTCGGTCGCGAGCAGGGCCATCTTGGCCCTGGTCGTGATCCAGGTATCGCTTGGGCTCGCCAGGGCCGCCCAGGAACCCGTCAGCACCAGGACCGCCGCGAGCGCAGTCCCGCCGATGCATGTCGTTGCTCGCATCGCCCTCTCCCTCCCGGCACGGGTCGCGCGTCTCGCGCTCGAGTCGGGAACGGGGACCGTCCCCGGGACTCGGCGCCCAGGCCGCGCTGAAAGCTATAGGAGCACGTATCGGGCCACGCCGCAAGGGCGCGTTCTCGGCGCGGACCCCACGACCGCCCGGCGGGTTGAGACCGGTGGAGGTGCGGAGTATGAGATGCGGCCACGGGAACGCCTCATCCAGCCGATCGTCGCGCCGCCGAGCGGCGTCTCTTCCGCGCCGGCCCCAATGGCCCGCTCTCCGTGTGCCTCGTCTACCCGAACACGTACGCCGTCGGGATGGCGAACCTGGGCTTCCAGGCGGTGCTCCGCCTCCTGGCCGAGGACCCGCGCGTCACCGCCGACCGCGCCTTCCTCCCCGACGGCCCCCGCGCGGAGTGGCCGCGCACGCTGCGTTCCCTCGAGCAGGACCGCCCGCTCGGCGACTTCGACGTGGTCGCGTTCTCCCTTTCGTTCGAGGCGGACTACGTGCACGTGCTCGACTGCCTGGCGCTGGCCGGCATCCCGCTCTGGCGCCGGGAGCGCGGCGTGGACGCGCCGCTCGTGCTCGCCGGCGGCCCGGCCACCTTTCTCAACCCCGAGCCGATCGCCGAGTTCGTCGACCTCTTCCTGATCGGCGAGGCGGAGGAGATGCTGGGCGAGTTCCTCGCCCGCGCGACGACGGGGCCCCTCGGCCGCGACGGCATCCTGGAGCGCAGCGAGGAGGTGCGTGGCGCCTACCGGCCCGACCGCTACACGCCCGAGTACGACGGCGCGCGTGACCTGGTTGCCTTTCACCACCACGGCCCGGGCAGCGGGCGCGTCGAGCGCCGCTTCGTCGCGGATCTGGACGGGTTCGACACCAACTCCGAGGTGCTCACGCGCGAGTCGGTGTTCGGCAACATGTACCTGGTCGAGGCGAGCCGCGGCTGCGAGTGGGGCTGTCGCTTCTGCGCCGCCGGCTTCATGTACCGCCCGGTGCGCTACCGGAGCCCCGACGTGCTGCGCGCCTCGATCGCGCGCGGCCTCGCCGAGCGCGACACGATCGGGCTCGTCGGCGCCGAGATGGCGAGCCTGCCCGGCGTGGCGGCGCTGTGCGAGGAGGTGGCCGCGCGCGGCGGTCGTGCCTCGCCCTCGTCGCTCAAGGCCGACCTGATCACGCCCGGACTGGCGCGGGCGCTGGGTGCGGGGGGCAACCGATCCGTCACGGTGGCGCCGGAAGCCGGCTCGGAGCGCATGCGGCGGGTCATCAACAAGAACCTGAGCGAGGCCGAGATCCTGCGCGCCGCCGAGTGGCTCGTGGGCGGCGGGGTCGACGCGCTCAAGCTCTACGTAATGGTCGGGCTCCCGACCGAGACGGACGAGGACGTGGAGGCGATCGTGGATCTCACCCGCAAGGTCCGCGCGCGGCTCGCCGGCAGCGGGCAGCCGCGGCTCGGCCGCATCCTGGTCTCGATCAACCCCTTCGTACCGAAACCGTGGACGCCGTTTCAGTGGGAGCCGATGGAGGCCATCCCGTCGCTGCGGCGCAAGCTCGCCCACCTCCGCCGGGCGCTCGGCGCCATTCCCGCCGTCGAGACCGAGACCGAGAGCCCACGCGAGGCGTACCTGCAGACGCTCCTCTCGCGCGGCGACCGGCGCACGGCGGCGATCCTCGCGCGCCTGCACGAGCGCCCCGACGCCTGGTGGCCAACGCTCAAATCCCTCCGGGGTGGGGCAGAGGGCGTCGACCCCGACCGCTTCGTCCACCGCTCCTACCCCCTCGACGCTTTGCTACCCTGGGATTTCGTCGAGCACTCCGTCGACAAGCGCTATCTTCTCGCGGAACGCCGGAAGGCGTTCGGCGAGATCCAGACGCCGCCCTGCGACACCGCCACCTGCCACACCTGCGGCGCGTGCTGAGGCCGCGATGATCGTCGGCCTGGGGGTCGACGTATGCGACGTCGCGCGCATCCGCCGCGCGCTCGCCGGGCGGGCCGGCGCCCGCTTCCAGGCGCGCGTCTTCACCCCCGCGGAGCAGGCGTACTGCGAGGCCCGCCGCCGCGGCCGCTTCGCGAGCTACGCGGTCCGCTTCGCTGCCAAGGAGGCGGCCATGAAGGCCCTCGGGACCGGCTGGGCGGGGGGCGTGGGCTGGCGCGACTTCGAGGTGGTGCGCGCGCGTGGTGCGCCGCCTCGCCTCGTCCTCCACGGCCGCGCCGCGGCGCTCGCCCGCGGGCGTGGTATGGTGCGCTGGCTCCTCGCCCTCACGCACACGGCCGAGAGCGCGCTCGCCTCGGTGGTGGTCGAGGATGGAGTCAGCGGAGCGCCCGGGGCGGCGCGGGGGGCGCGCCGCGGCGGGGGAGGAGGATCAGGACGGCGACGGCCCAGAGGCCGGCGATGAAGCCGGCGAGCGTCCAGAGGTTCTTCGGGTATCCGTTGTTGTGCGCGAAGAGCCGGCAGAGGATCGCGTCGCAGACGTGGAGGGCGAGCGCCGTGCCGAGGAGTGCGGGCACGGGAAGATCGGGCGCCACGAAGACGAGCCCCGAGAGGTAGGCGATGACGAGCGGGAGCGTCATCCGATTGACCGTGCGTGCGGCGCTTCTCTATAGTGCCGCAGCCGCGTGGAGACCAACGACACGCACATCCTGAAGCGCCTGTACGCTCTCGGCGAGGAGGGGCTTGGCCGGCTCGCCGAGGACCTGCTCTCGAATCCGCGCGTGGCGGAGACCTTCTCGCATGCGCTGCAGCGGGCGTTCGAGGCCAAGGGCCGCGTCGACCGGAACATGCAGACGGTGCTCGGCCTCCTGAACCTCCCCTCGCGCGCCGACCTGAACCGCCTGGTCAGCAAGCTCGAGGCCATCCAGGGGAGCCTCGTCAACCTGAATCTCAAGATGGACCGCCTCCTTACGCCCCGCCCGGCGCGGCGCCGCACGAGTCGCAAGGGGTCCGGCGCTGCCCGCGACCGCGCGGGCGAGTAGCGGGGCTCACACACCGACGGCGGCCGCGCGGCCCGGGTCCGGGAAGAGGTGGCGGGCGATCGCCGCCAGGCCCGCGAGCGAGCCCGGATCGGCGGCGAGGAGCGGCACCTCGGCGAGCAGCGGCGCGCGCGCCGTGTCGACCAGCGGGGCGAGCGTCGCCTCCTGCCGCGCGCCGAGCGCGCGCAGCTCGGCGTAGCTCTCGGCGAGGCGCGCCCCGAGCATTCCGGAGACGCCATCGGGCAGGCCCGGGTCGGGCGCCCGGCGGCCGAACGTCCCGCGCGCGAGCGCGCGATTCACGACGATGCCGTGGATCGAGAGCCCGATCGCACCGAGCCCGCGCACCAGCGCCTCGGTCTCGGCGACCAGGCGCGGCTCGGGCGCGGTCACGAGGAGCGGCATCGTCCCGTCGCTCGTGAGGAGAGCCCCCACCGCGCGCACGCGCTCGCGCAGCGCGCCCGTGAGCGCCTCGATCACGCCCACGAACTCGCCCACCTCGCGTACCAGGCCGATGCCGGTGAAGCGCTCGAGGCCGCGCAGCACCGCGGCGAGGATCAGGTGCGCCAGGCGCGAGCCGGCGCCGGGGAGGATGCTGGTCGGATCCTTCAGGATGGCGAAGGCGCGCGAGTCGAGGAGGTTCGCGAGCCGGCGCGGCGCGTCCAGGAAATCGACCGCGTGGCGCGCGGGCGGCGTGTCGACCACGAGGAGGTCGTAGCCGCCCTCGGCCGCCAGCCGGTACACCTGCTCGACCGCCATGTACTCGGCCGTGCCGGCGAGCGTGCCCGAGAGGTTCTGGTAGAGCCGGTTCTCGAGCACGGCGCGCGCCTGCTCGGGGGTGGCGGCGAGCGCGTGCACCAGCTCGTCGAAGGTGCGCTTCACGTCGAGGAGGAGTGCGTCCAGGTGGGCGCCGCGCGCGCCGATCCGGGCGAGCGAGACGCGGCTCGGGCGGCCGGCGAGCGACGAGAGGCCGAGCGCGTCCTTCAAGCGGTGCGACGGGTCGACGGTCAGCACGGCCGTCCGCCGCCCCCGGCGCGCCGCCTCGACCGCGAGCGCGGCGGCCGTCGTCGTCTTGCCGACCCCGCCGCTCCCCACGCAGAGGATGACGCGCCGGCTCTCGAGCGCGTCGGCGAGCGCAGTCATGCGGCGACACCGGCCGCCCGGCCGAGTGCGGCCGCGAGCACGGCCAGGCCGGCGGGCGCGTCCGGCGCCTCGAAGAGGAAGGGAAGGCGCACCGGCGCCGCGCCGACCGCCCGGCGAAGCGCGGTGAGCTGGGCGTCGGCCTGCCGGCGGCGCTCGAGCTGGAAGCGCGCCGCGTCGAGGTAGGCGTGCGGGCCGCTCGCCGCCTCCAGGTGATCGAGCGCCGCCACGTCGCCCGCGGTGAAGCGCCGGGGCGGCAACGCGTTCACGATGGGCGGGGCGACGGCGAGCCCGAGGCGCTCGCCGAGCTCGCGGTGGAGCTCGACCGTCTCGCGCACCGCGAGCTCCTCGGGCGTCGTCACCACGCACACGAGCGTCGCGCGCGGGTCGGCGATGAGCCGCTCGATGCGAGCGAGCAGGTCGGCCACGGGACCAAGGCGGGCGAGCGCGCCCAGCGTGTGCGGGGCGGCCAGGAGGGGGAGGGAGTGACCCGAGGCCGGCGCGTCGACGATGACGAGGTCGCGCACCGGACGGCCACGCCGCCGTGGCTCGACCCAGCCGAGCAGCCGGTGCAGGACCAGGAACTCGCCCAGCCCCGGCGCCGCCGCGGCCAGCACCTGGAACGACGTGCTCTCGAGCAGCCGTCGCGCGAGCACGCGGAAGCGAAGCACGCCCTCGACGAAGTCGCCGAGCAGGGCCTCGGGCTCGAGGCTGGCGGCCGCGAGCCCGGCCCCGACGCGGATCGGCTCGGCGCCGAGGCGCGGCACGCCGAGCAGCGCGCCGAGCGGCCCGCGGCCGACCTCGACCGCGAGCACATGCCGTCCGCCCGCCGCGGCGGCGTGCGCCAGCGCCGCCGTGACGGTCGTCTTCCCCACACCGCCCTTGCCCGTGACGACGACCAATCGCTGCGAGACGAGAGGGAGCCGGGGCGGCACGCCGGGCGTCATATCCGCGCGCTGCGCGCAGTGTCAATTTGCGCGCGGCGTTCGCGCCCGCGGAATTGACATGCGTGCGGGCGTTCCCTAGCCTCCGCGCGGCGGAAGGCCGCATGTCGGAAGCCGATCGACCCGGGGGCGACGAGGGGAGCAGGGCGCGGCTGCGCGTGTTCCGCGGCGGGCGCGCGCGCGGGGGGCGTGCACGGCCCGCGTCCCCGCGCGACGTGGTGCGGCGCCTCTCCGCCCTCGAGCGGCGGGTCGAGCAGGCGCTCGGGAGCGGCGACCAGCGGGCCGCGCGCGACCGGCTGCGCGCCGCCCTCGACCAGGCTCTCGCGGCCGTCGCGCGCCTGCGGCGCTCGACGCCGCGCGACCTCGCGGAACTGGCGGACGTGCTCCGCGCGGACGCGACCGAGTCGCTCCTCGCTGCGCTCTACCGCTGGTGGTGGCGGGTCGAGACGGTCGGGCTCGAGCGCGTGCCGGCGAGCGGGCGCGTCATGCTGGTCGCCAACCGAGGCGGCGCCCTCGTGCCCTACGAGGCGCTCATGATCCGGGAGGCGGTGCGGCGGGCCCACCCGCTCCTCGACGACTGGATGGCCACCGCACCGCTCCTCGGCGCTGCACTCGCGCGCGCGGGCGCGGTGCGCGCGGCGCCGGCGACGGTTCGGCGGCTCCTCGGTCGCGGCGAGGCCGTGATCGTCTGTCCCGAGGGCAATCACCCGAAGCCCTTCCGCGACCGCTACCGGCTCGGGCGCTTCGGCCGCGGGGCGTTCGCGCGCCTCGCGATCGAGACCGCCACACCGATCGTGCCCGTCGCGGTCATCGGTGCCGAGGAGGTGCATCCGGTGCTCGCCCGGCTCGATCTGCCCGGGCGGCTCCTCGGTCTCCCGGCGCTGCCGATCACGCTCACCTTTCCCTGGCTCGGCCTCTGGGGGCTCGTGCCGCTCCCCACCAAATGGGCGCTCCTCTTCGGCGACCCCCTCGACGTGGCGGTGCGGCACCGACCGGGCGACGCCTCCGATCCCGCGCTCGTCGGCCGGCTCCGCGACCAGGTGCGCGAGCGGCTCCAGGCGCTCGTCCTCGAGGGCCTGCGGCGCCGGCGCTCGCTCTTCCTGGGCTAGTGTGAGGCCGTCGCACACCTGATGCCCGTCGTCGTCGCGGTCGATCAGGGGACCACGGGCACGACCGTGCTCGTGTTCGACCGGCAGGGGCGCGTCGTCGGCCGCGCCTACTCGGAGTTCACCCAGCATTACCCGAAGCCGGGCTGGGTCGAGCACGATCCCGAGGAGATCTGGCGCGTCACGCTGCGTGTGCTCCGCCAGGCGTGCCGGCGCGCGCGGGTGCGCGCGCGCGACGTGGCGGCGCTCGGTATCACGAACCAGCGCGAGACGACCGTCCTCTGGGACCGGCGGAGCGGCCGGCCGGTCTACCGCGCCATCGTGTGGCAGGACCGGCGCACCGCCCCTCTCTGCGAGGAGCTGCGCGCGCGCGGCCTCGCGGACGTCTTCCGGAAGAAGACCGGCCTCGTCCTCGATCCGTACTTCTCGGGCACCAAGCTGCGCTGGCTCCTCGAGCACGTGCCGCGCGCCGCGGAGCGGGCGCGCACGGGCGAGATCGCCTTCGGCACCATGGACTCCTGGCTCATGTGGAAGCTCAGCGGCGGTGCGGTGCACGCGACCGACCCGACCAACGCCTCGCGCACGCTCCTCTTCGACATCCACACGGGCGCATGGGACGCGGAGCTGTGTGCGCACCTCGGGGTGCCGGCCGGGATGCTGCCCGCGGTCAAGCCGTCGAGCGGCGAGTTCGGCGCGACGGAGCCGTCGGTCCTGGGCGCGCCGGTGGCGATCGCGGGTGTGGCCGGCGACCAGCAGGCGGCGCTCTTCGGGCAGGGCTGCGTCGAGCCCGGGACGGCGAAGAACACCTACGGTACGGGCTGCTTCCTCCTCATGAACACCGGCGCGCAGCCGGTCGCGTCGCGGCACGGGCTCGTCACCACCGCCGCGTGCGACGCGCGCGGCGGGCGGGCGTACGCGCTCGAGGGCTCGGTGTTCATCGCCGGGGCGGCGATCCAGTGGCTGCGCGACGGGCTCGGGCTCGTGAAGAAGGCCGCCGAGTCGGAACGGCTCGCCCGGAGCGTCGACTCGACCCTCGGCGTCTACCTCGTGCCCGCCTTCGTGGGGCTCGGCGCCCCGCACTGGGACGCCGAGGCGCGCGGCGCGCTGGTCGGCTTGACGCGCGGGGTGACGCGCGCCCACGTGGTGCGCGCGGCCCTCGAGGCGCTCGCCTTCCAGACGCGCGACGTGGCCGACGCGATGGCGGCCGACGCCGGCTCCCGGCTGAGCACGCTCCGAGTGGACGGCGGCGCCGCGGCGAACGACTTCCTGATGCAGTTCCAGGCCGACGTGCTGGGCGTGCCGGTCGACCGCCCGCGCGTGGTCGAGACGACGGCCATGGGGGCGGCGTTCCTCGCCGGGCTCGCCGTGGGGCTCTGGAAGTCCCAGGCCGAGCTCGAGCGCGCGCGGCGCATCGGCCGGCGCTTCCAGCCGAGGATGAAGCCCGAGGTGCGCGACGCGCTCTACCGCGGGTGGCAGGAGGCGGTGCGGCGGGTGAGGAGCGGGCCGGGGCGCTGATGGCTCCCTACGAGAGCCCGAGCCTCCTGGCTGCCGTCACGAGCCGTCGGTCGAGGCTCCAGACCGAGGCCGCCGAGAGGGTCGCTGACGCGAGAAGGTTGGCGTCCACCCAGCCGAGGCCGGCGCCCATGAGGCGGTGCATCTCGACGAAGGCGAGCGCTTCCTGATGCTCGACGCTGCGTGCCTGCGGGAGGGCCTGGAGCCGCGCGAGAATCTCCGCACGGTCGGTCAACCGCCCACAGGCCAGCTCGCCCACGACGAACGGATGACACAGGACCTGTTCGTCGACGAGGAGCCTTCCGAGGTCGTCGTTGCCTCGGCGCAGGTGATCCACCCACACCGAGGTGTCGACCAGAATCATCCCCGCTTCGCGCTCCGGCGCCTGGGAATGGGCCTCAGGTACTTCTGCGTGCCTCCGAGAGCGGCCAGGCGCTGCGCGCTGGCACGGGCGATCAACGCCTCCAGGCCCGCGTGCAGGAGCGCCGTCTTCTCCTTGATGCCGGTTAGCTTGCTCGCGCGCTCCAGCAAGGCGTCGTCGAGGTTCAGCGTCGTCCGCATATGCATCGATATGCATAGATTGTGCAGCCACGTCAAGCCGCGCCGAGCCGGGCATCCGGGGCATGCATGCTGACGGCCGAGGGCACCTTCGCCGGCGCCGGCGGCGTCCCCATCCACTGGGAGCGCTCGGCGCCGCCGGCCGGCGCCCCGCGCGGCGTCGTGCTCCTCGCGCACGGCTATGCGGAGCACGTCGGCCGCTACCGCGACTTCATCGCGCACTTGACCGCGCGCGGGCTCGCTGTCGCGGCCCTCGATCACCGCGGCCATGGCCGCTCGGGCGGGCCGCGCGGGCATTGCCGCGACTTCGCGGAGTTCATCGCCGACTTGCACACGCTCGCCGGCATGGCGGAGGAGTGGTGGCCGGGCGTGCCGCGCCTCCTCTTCGGACACAGCATGGGTGGCTTGCTCGCCTTCCTCTATCTGCTCCGCCACCCCGACATGGTGCGTGCCGGCGCGCTCTCGGCGCCAGCTTTCGAGGTCGCCGACTCGGCGCCGCGAATCCTCCAGGCCGTGGCGCTCCTCCTGGCGCGCGTCGCGCCCGGGGTGACGTTCCGCTCGAACCTCGATCCGGGCGCGCTGTCGCGCGATCCCGCGGTGGGAGCCGCGTACGTCGCCGACCCGCTCGTGCATCGCGCGGCGAGCGCGGGGTTCGTGCGCGCCATCCGCGCGGCGCAGGCGGCGGCGATGGAGGAGGCGCCGCGTCTCCGCGTTCCGCTCCTGATCCTGCAGGGCGACGCGGACCGGCTCGTCCGCCCGTCGGGCGCGACGGAGATCGCGGCGCGTCTCTCGTGCCCCCACGAGCTCGTCCTGCTGCCCGGCTTCTACCACGAGCTGCTGAACGAGCCGGCGAGCGAGCGCGGCCGGGTGCTCGAGGCGCTCGATCGCTGGTTCGACCGCTGGCTGGCGGAATAGACAGGCGCAGCGCCCAGCTCCGGGTCTGCCGGCTCCTCGAATCCGCGTCGCTGACGGCGTAACGGACCACGTCCGATGGCGACCATCTCGGAGCCGTCGGCGCGGGTTCCTGGTCCTTCTTTTTCCTTGACATGCAGGTGATGCTGTTCTATCCCCCCTCGGCGCAGCGCGCCCGCCACACGGGTCCCCGTGCTGCCCCTGGCTCGAATCAGACTGGTGCGGAGGGACGCATGAGACGTGGGGGGTACTTCTTGCGCTGACGCTCGGAGCGGTGCTTCTTTCCGAGTCGACTGGGGCGGCGAAGCCGGGGTTCGGAATCTTCGCCACGATCAACGGGAAGAAATTCAGGGCCGCCGATACCGGCAAGCCAGATGACCGGTGCGTGAACGGAACCTACGTAGCCAGCGGCGGTGTCGTCTTCGGTGCCATCGAGTGTCACGGGCGTGGGAGCGGAAGAAGGACGCGCAGGAACCCCAAGGTGCTGTCGTTCGCTTGCGGCGTCGTCGACCCAAACCAGCCCCCGCCGACACCTCCCTTCGAGGCCCCGTGCCTGGCTGCGGGATACACCGAATTTCGGACCCGGCGTGGCATCCCCGTTTCCATGAAGGAGTGGTTGTCGTCTGTAAGCCTCGAGCCGGGTCCTGACGGAACCGTCACCGAACGCAGCAGCGTGAGCATCAGGATCGACTCGTTCGACGGCACGTACGTGCGGGGCGCGTTCTTCGGCGTCTTCGACATGCCCCAGCAGCCAGGGACCCCCACGCAGGCGCCCATCAGCGGCGAGGGGCGGTTCTACTTCCCGGTCAGAGAAGTCGCGCAATAGCGGGTTGAAGCGCGGTCCGCGAAGGTGATCGAGAGCAAGCGCCCCCGTCAGGCGAGACGCCCCGCGCGGCCTGTAGTCCCGCGAGCTCGAGCCGCTTGCACAGGGAGGGGAGCGAACCGTGAGCGCAGCCGTCGAAGCGGCAGCCAGGTGAGCGCCTGCGCGGCCGCCTACTCGATCGGCACTCGCCGGCCCTTCGCTGCTCGCGGCGGCGCCGGCATCGTCACCTCGAGCACACCGTTCTTGAAGGACGCCCTTACCTGCTCGGGGTCGATGCCCTCGGGCAGCGGGACCTCGCGGCAGAAACGGCCATAGGTTCGCTCGCTGCGGTAGAGCCCCTTCCGCTTCTCCTCGCGCTCTTGGCGCCGCTCACCCTCGATGCAGAGGACGTCATCGCGCACCTGGACCTTCACGTCGTCCTTCGTAACGCCGGGTACGTCGGCGCGGACGACGAGCTTGCCGCCACGCTCGGCGACTTCCAGGCTCGGCAGCCACCCGCCCTCGCTACTCTTCCACGGCAGCTCGAACCGCGGCAGCAGGGACAACGCGCCGAAGCGGAAATCCCCGAAGAGACGGTCCATCTCCTCCGCAAACCGGCGCATCAACGCGACGGGGCTCAGCGGTGACCCCACTGGCGTCCACCGTTCCCGGGGGACGAGAGCAGTGGTGCGCTGCGCCTTCTGCTCCGGCTCGATCGCCTTCGTATCCTTCTGCTTGCGCCCACGCACCTTTCCGACCCGTTTCGCCATGGTCCTTCCCCCCTGATGGCGCGCCCTAACGGCGGTCGGTAGCACGAGGACGGCCGTCGATCCATCCGGGGGCCAGCCCGCCGATCGCCGGGTCGGAGCCGCACCTGGTTCCCCGGACCATCCGAAGGGCGGCGCGCGGGCGCGTGGTTCGAGCGCCGGCTCGGGGATATGGCCGCTCCGGTGGGGCCTCCTCCACGCCCGTCGCCAGCGCCGCGTTGCACCCCCCCGACCCCGATGTTAAGGTAGTCGCCTCTCATGAAGGAAGGCATTCATCCGCGGTACGAGAAGGCGTCCATCATCTGTGCCTGCGGCAACGTCATCGAGACCCGTTCCACCGTGCCGACGATCCACGTCGAGATCTGCTCGGCGTGCCATCCGTTCTTCACCGGCAAGCAGAAGCTGGTCGACACGGCCGGCCGGGTCGAGCGCTTCCAGCGCAAGTACGGCCTCAAGCGTAGCGGCTCCGGCTCGACGCCGGCCTGACGTGGCCGCGGGTCGCCCGCGCGCCGGATGCGAGGGGTGGGGGATGCGCTTCCGCCCCTGTGTTGGGTGAGCGCATGCTCGACCGCCTCACCGAGATCGAGCGGCGCTACGAGGAGCTGGAGCGCCTGGTCGCGGACCCGGCCATCATCGCCAACCGGCGCGAGTTCGCGAAGCTCGCCAAGGAGCGCGCCCAGCTCGAGGAGACGGTCGTCCGCTGGCGCGAGCGCCAGCGCGTGGCGCGCGACCTCGACGAGCATCGTGAGGTCCTGCGCGAGAGAGACGCCGAGCTGCGCGAGCTGGCGCGCAGCGAGCTGCCCGCGCTCGAGGCGCGCCTGGCCGCACTCGACGCGACGCTCAAGCAC